>NZ_JBOCEF010000037.1:0-50564 GCF_050586345.1 Rhodovulum sp. DZ06 | reverse complement strand
GGGGGTTTGGTGGGTGGGGTTTGGGGGGGTGGGGAGAGGGGGGGGGGGGGGTTTCCTCTTTTTTGTTTGGGGGGGGGGGGGGGGGGGGGGGGGGGGGTCCCCCCCCCCCCCCCCTCCCCCGCACCCCCACCTCCCGCAAACTAGGTGGAGCGGCGTCTATTCGCTTTGTTCCTGGAACGTCTCGACGAGGAACGTCGCCATGGCGCCCGCCATGTTTACCGCCAGGCTGGCGTGACGAGGAGCAGGCCGAACCGGCGACTTGCCTCCGCGGCCATGGGCATCCGACAACCGATTGCGCACGGTTCCGATCCCGTTCACCACAGTCATCGCACCGCCGAGGATGGACTTGAACGCGTCTTCGGTGTGCTGGCTGGGCGCCAGGTTCAGCGCCTTGGCGGCCTTGTTGTAGAGCTTCGGCAGGTCGTCGCTGTCGGAATAAGCCTCCCCACACTCGTCCAGGATCCGCTTGGACACGGCTTCGAGGAGCGTGCGTGCCGACGTGATGGCGCCTTCTGGGTCGCTGTTCCGACGGGCAAGCGCCTTATTCCAGGCCGCATGGACGCTCTCGGCATCGAACGATTCAAGGACGTTCGAGGCCACCTTGTCGCTTGGCGCTCCATTTCGGCCTTCGAGATAGTCAATGAGCGGCGTGAAGGCTTTGCTGATGAACTCTCTGCGTCCAGCATAGCTGGCCGATGTCCGCTTTATAAATGGCCAGAAGGCCTCAAGGCTTCGGTAGGTCTTCACGAAAGAGGGAAGCAAATCCCGTAGCTCGCCGTCGTCTATGAATTTGCGGCGAAGCTGCGCGTATGCCCGCTCATCCTCCGGTTCGCCGGTCGCGTAAGCAAGCAGTATTGCCTCAAGAGTCTCGGCCTGCTCCAGCCGTGAAGACGGAATGCCTTCAAGGAAAGCGGGCATTGTTCTCCTCGGGGATCGCGGCGAGAAACGACATGTCAGAGCATGTGAAAACGGAAACCCCAGCAACATCAACCCCGGATAAGAAAAGGGGAGGGTTCGGGAGGGGTCTCCCTCCCGATGGGGGACCGGGGGCGAAGCCCCCGCAACGCCGCCTCAGGCGCGCGCCCCGTTCAGCGCGGCCCAGACGCGGCCGGGGGTGGCGGGCATCTGGAAGCCCTCGACGCCCCGCCCGGCCAGTGCATCGCAGACGGCGTTCATGACGGCGGCGAGGGCGCCGACGGTGCCGGCCTCGCCCACGCCCTTGGCGCCGAAGGGGTTCACGGGGCTGGGGACCTCGTGGAAGCCGCAGTTGAAATCGGGGAACCAGTCGGCGCGGGGCATGGGGTAGTCCATGAAGCTGCCGGTGAGGAGCTGGCCCTCGGCGTCGAAATGCACCGCCTCGCCCAGCGCCTGCCCGGCGCCCTGCACGACGCCGCCATGGATCTGCCCCTCGGCCAGCACGGGGAACATCACCGTGCCGATGTCCTCGACGGCGGCGTAGGAGACGAGGCGGGTCTGGCCCGTGTCCGGGTCGATCTCCACCTCGGCGACATGGCAGCCATTGGGGAAGGTGGCCATCTCGGGCTGGAACTCATCGCGGGCGGTAAGGAGGTCCAGGCCCCTGGCGGCGCGGTGGGCGGCGATCTCCTCGAAGCCGATCCCGCGGTCGGTCCCGGCGATGGTGAAGCGGCCATCGGCATAGTCGATATCGGCGGCGGCGGCCTCGAGCGCCTCGGCGGCGTCCTCGCGCGCCAGGCGGATGAGTTCCCGCGCCGCCCGCGCCGTGGCCTCGGCGCCGGTGGTCATGGCCGAGGATCCGCCCATGCCCTTGCCCGTGGCGCCCCGCCCGGTGTCCTGCTGAACATAGCCGATGCGCTCGGCGTCGATCCCCAGGGTCTCGGCGGCCAGCAGGGGCATGGCGGTCTCAAGCCCCTGCCCCCCGGACATGACGCCCGCGCCAAGCTCCAGCCGTCCGTCCGGCAGCACCGTCAGCGCGGCCTTGTCGAGGCCCGGGGCCGCGGCGGGGCCGCCCGCGTTCTCGACCGGGCAGGCGATGCCGAGGCCGCGGATCAGGCCCTGCGCCTCGGAGGCCGCCCGGCGAGCGGGGAAACCGGCGAGGTCGGCGCGGATGGCCGCCGCCTCCATCACCGCGGGGTAGTCGCCGCTGTCATAGGTGAAGGTGAAGCCGGTGTCCTGGGGGCTGTCGAAGGCCGGGCGCAGGTTGCGGCGGCGCAGCTCGGCCGGATCGATCCCCAGCTTGCGCGCCGCCTCGTCGATGGCGCGCTCGACGGCATAGGTCACCTCGGGGCGCCCGGCGCCGCGATAGGGGGCCGTGGGCGCGGTATGGGTGAACCAGCCCAGCATCTGCCCCGTCAGCACCGGCGTGCGGTACATGCCCGCGATGCCGCCCATGTTCCCCGCGCAGATGGCCGAGCGGATCGAGGCATAGGCCCCCACCGCCACCTGCACGGTCAGGTCCAGCGCCAGGAACTCGCCGCCCGGGCCGAGGGCGAGGGTGGTCTCCATCTCCCAGTCCCGGCCCGCGTCGTCGGACAGGAACCCTTCCGAGCGCTCGGCGGTCCAGCGCACGGGGCGCCCGGCGCGGCGGGCGGCCCAGAACAGGGTCATCTCCTCGCGCTGGGGGCCGGATTTCATGCCGAAGGCGCCGCCGGTGTCGGGGACCGAGACGCGGACCTTCTCCGGCGGCATGGCGAAGGCCTTGGTCAGCGCGCCTTTCAGCGCGGCGGCGTTCTGGATGCCGAGATGCAGCGTGCAGGACCCGTCGGCGGCTGGGATGGCGAGGGCGCCGCGCGGCTCCATCGTCACCGGGAAGACGCGGGTGACCGTGGCGCGGGAGACATGGACATGCGCCGCCCCTTCGCAGGCCGCCTTGAACCGCGCCCGGTCCCCGCGCGCCCAGTGATAGGCGAGGTTGCCCGGCCGGTCCTCCCACACCAGCGGCGCGCCGTCCTCTATGGCGGCGGAGAGGTCCGCCACCACCGGCTCTTCCTCGTACTCGAGCCCGTCCAGCGCGGCCTCGGCGGCGTCCTTGCCCGCGGCGACGGTCTCGGCCAGCACGATGGCGAGGGGTTCCCCGAGCTGCCGGATGCGGTCGCCGACAAGGAAGGGCCGGGGGGTTTCCGTCCGCACCACCCCGTCCGGCCCCTCGATCCGCATCGGGGCGGCGAAGGGGGCGATCCCGTCGGCGGCCAGGTCCTCCGGCCCGTAGACCGCGTGCACCCCCGGCGCCTCGCGCGCGGCCGAGAGGTCCAGCGCCGTGATGCGCGCCGCGGCGACGGGGCTGCGCACGAAGACGGCGTGCAGCGCGCCCTCGGTCGCGGCGGCGAGATCCCCGGTGTAGCGGCCCCGCCCGGAGAGGTGCCGCACGTCCTCGCGGCGCTTCGGACGGCGGGCGGAGACGGTGTCGGATGCGGTCATGGCGGCGGTCCTTCTGCTGCCGGGACGGCGGGGCATTTTGTTGAACAGGTTAATCGTCAGGCTTGCAGATCACCAGAGAGAACGCCACCCTGCACGACCCTCCCCTGCCCAAGAGACCGCCGATGCCCCTGCCCCCGCTCCGCGCGCTGCTGCCCACCGGCTTCGCCCTGGCGCTGGGGCTGGCCGGGGGGCTGGCGGCCACCGCGCTCGGGGCGCCGCTGCCGATGCTGCTCGGGTCCCTCGTGGCGGTCGGGGCGGCGACGGTGGCGGGCTGGACGCCCGGCGGGATCGCCCCGGCGATGCCGCAGGCGACGCGGCTGGTGTTCATCCCGGTCATCGGCGTGTCCATCGGCGCCGCCTTCACCCCGGCGGTGCTGGCCGAGGCCCCGGCCTGGTGGCCCACCCTGCTCGGCCTGCTGGTCTACCTGCCGCTGGCCCATGCCGCGGGGTTCCTGCTCTATCGCCGCGCGCGGGGGCTGGACGCGCCCACCGCCTTCTATGCCGCCGCCCCGGGCGGGCTGATCGACGCCATCGCGCTGGGCGAGGAGGCGGGCGCCCAGATGCGCCCCCTCGTGACCCTCCAGTTCCTGCGGCTGATCCTGAGCATCATGTGCGTGCCGCTGGCCTTCATGCTACTGACCGGCGAGGCGGTGGGCAGCGCCGCGGGCGCGCGGCTTGCGGGGGCGGACGCGCCCATCGGGGCCGCCGACGTCGCGATCCTGCTGGGCGCGGGGGCGGTGGGCTCGATCCTCGGGCGGCGCTGGAACCTGCCCGCGGGGGTGATCACCGGGCCGATCCTGCTGTCGGGGGCCGCGCACCTGGCGGGGCTGACCGGGGCGGCGCCGCCGGACTGGATGCTGGGGGTCACGCAGCTGGCCATCGGCGCCAGCCTCGGCGGGCGCTTCGCCGGGCTGACGGCGGGCGAGTTCTTCCGCTTCGCCGCCCTTGCCGCCGCCAACATGGTCGCGACCATGAGCGTGGCGCTGGCCGCCGCGGCGCTGCTGCACGGCGCGGTGGGGCAGCGGACCGAGGCGGTGATCCTGGCCTACGCCCCCGGCGGGCTGGCCGAGATGTCGCTGGTGGCGGTCTCGATGCAGATCAGCGTGGTCTACGTCACCGCCCACCACGTCGCGCGGCTGCTGCTCTCGGTCGCGCTGGCCAGGGCGGCGGGACGGCGCATCGCCCCGCCGCGGCCGGGCGGCGCCCCGGGGGCGTGACGCCGCGTCGCAAGCCGCCCGCCACGTGGAAACCAAACCGAAAGGGTCCCCCCGGATACTCCGCACCCGGGCGCCGAGCCGCGCCCGCTGTCAGGACATCCCGGCCGATCGGGCCGAAACCGGAGGGGCCCCATGCGCCGAGACTTCAAGATTTCCACCCGGATCGCCGCCGCCGCGTTCGGCGCCGCGCTCCTGGCCGCCGCCCCGGCGGCCGCGGGCGAATTCGACGCCGAGCTGACCGCGCTGGCCGGCGACCGGATCGCCAAGATCGCCGCCGACCCGGCGCTGATCGACGCGATCAAGGCCCAGAACGAACGGCACGCCGCCTTCGGCGAGGCGGACGCGGTGCGCCTCGACGGCGAATGGCGCGCCCAGGTCGGCGCCGCCGAACACCCGCTGATCGACTCGGTGGTGCGCTCGCCGGTCTCGGCCCGCCTGGTCCAGGCCCGCGACGCGGCCGAGGGGCTGTTCACCGAGATCATCGTCATGGACCGGGTCGGCCTGAACGTCGCCACCTCGGACGTCACCTCGGATTACTGGCAGGGCGACGAGGCCAAGTGGCAGCAGACCTACGCGGTCGGCGCCGGGGCCATGCACATCTCGGAGATCGAGTTCGACGAGTCGACCCAGACCTACCAGTCCCAGGTCAGCGTCACCGTCACCGACTCCTCCGGGGCCCCGATCGGCGCGATCACCGTCGGCGTGAACGTCGAATTCCTCTGAAGACCCGGCCCGCGGGGGAGACGCTTCCATGACCGACACCGCCCTCCCCCGCGCCGCCACGACGCGCTTCAGCCGCAACATCGCCATCGGCGTCGGGCTGGCCATCGCGCTGACCGCGGCGCTGAGCATCCTCGTCGCCTCGACGCTGATGGGCCGGCTGGCCCATGACGCCTTCATCGAGGACGCGCGCACCATCACCGAGCTGACCGCCGCCGGCGCGGGCGGCGCGGTGCGCTTCGGCAAGGCCGACCAGCTTGCGGCCGAGTACGCGGCCTTCCTCGAAGCCCATCCCGACACCGCCGTCGCCCTCGGCGCCTGGTCGATATCGGGCGCGGCGGTGACCGGGGTCGGCGCGCTTCCCCCCGGCGCGGCCGAGCTGGCCCGCGCCGCGATCGAGGCGCAGGGCGCCGCGGCCAGCGCCGACGGCCTGGTCCAGGCCATGGCCGTGCGCTTCGGCAAGGAGAACGAGGTCGTCGGCGCGGTCGTCTCGGCCTGGAGCGACGCGGCCCTGACCGCCCGCATCACCGAGGTCGCGCTGCTCTCGGCCGCGATCGGCGCGGCGGGGGCGCTGGCGATGGCGCTGGTCGGCTGGATCGCGCTGCGCCGCTGGCTCTCGCGCCCGCTGCTGCAGCTCGGCGGGGCGGTCGACGCCCTGTCGCGGGGCGACGAGGCCGACATCCCCGGGCTGGAGCGCAACGACGAGATCGGCGCCCTGGCCCGCGCGCTGCGCCGGATCCATGCCGCCGGGCTCGACGCCCGCCGGGTGCGGCTGGCGCTCGACAGCTCCAGCGCCTGCGTGCTGATCGCCGATTCCGACCACCGCATCGCCTTCGTCTCCAGCGCGCTGGAGCGGCTGTTCAAGACCCATGCCGCGGCGGTGAAGCAGGACGCGCCCGGGCTCGATCCCGGCGCGCTGGTCGGCGAGAAGCTGCGCGATCTCGGCGACGCGCTGAAGCCCGCGCTGCGCGGGCTGAGCGAGACCCGCACCGCGGCGCTGAGCTTCGGCGGCATGCAGATGTCGATCACCGCCTCGCCGGTCTCGGACGACGCCGGGACCCGCATCGGCACGGTGATGGAATGGTCCGACCTGACCGAGGTGCTGCGCCTGCAGGACGAGATCGGCCGCGCCGCCGGCGCCTTCGCCGAGGGCGACTTCGCCCGGCGGGTGACCACGGATGGCGAGGGGCGCCTCGGCGCCGTCGGCGCGCGGCTCAACATGGTGGGCGACGCGCTCTCCAGCTTCGTCGACCAGGTCGAGCAGGCCGCGGCGGCGATCGCCCGCGGCGACCTGGTGCACCGCATCCCGACCGGCGCCCCGGGCCGGTTCGGCGAGGTGGCGCAGGCCCTGGACGACGCCTCCGCCGGGCTCTCCACCCTCGTCGCCCGCATCCAGCATGCCGAGACCGCGATCCGCGACGCGGTGGACGAGGTCGAGGGCGGCTCGGCCGACCTCGCGCAGCGCACCGAGGTGCAGGCCGGCTCGCTGGGCGAGACGGCGGCGAGCATGGAGGAGATGTCGGCCTCCGTCTCCGGCGCCGCGCGCAACGCCCGGCACGCGTCCGAACTCGCCCGCCAGGCCCGCGACCGGGCCCAGGACGGCCGCTCGGTGGTCGACGACGCGGTCGGCGCGATGAACGAGATCGAGCGCAGCTCGGAGCGGATCACCGACATCATCACGGTGATCGACAGCATCGCCTTCCAGACCAACCTGCTGGCGCTGAACGCGGCGGTCGAGGCCGCGCGGGCGGGCGAGGCGGGCAAGGGCTTCGCGGTGGTGGCGTCCGAGGTCCGGACCCTCGCGCAGCGCAGCTCGGAGGCCGCGCGGGACATCGGCGCGGTGATCACCGAATCCGGCGGCAAGATCGCCGAGGGCGTCGGGCTGGTGCATTCCACCGGCGCGGCCCTGGGCGGGATCCTCGACGCGATCGAGAAGGTCGCGAACACGATCGACGAGATCAGCGAGGCCGCGCGCGAGCAGAGCGAGGGGGTCGAGGGGATCAACCAGTCGCTGTCCTCGATGGACGAGATGACCCGCCGCAACGCGGGCCTCGCGATCCAGAGCGCCGAGGCCTCGGCGAGGCTGCGCGAACAGGCCGGCGACCTGGCCCTGCTGATGCAGAGCTTCCAGACCGACGGCGCCCGCGCGGCGCCCCGGCAAAGCGCGGCGTAACCGCCGGGGGCCGCAGGCGGACCCGAACCACGGGGCGGGCGCGTGACCAGCCGACGGGGGAAGTAGACGCCCGCCGCATGACGGGCCAAGGCCGCGCGGGCTGCGGGCGACGCGGCCCCGCCCTTCTCCCGCCTCCCCCGAATGCCCCGCGACCGCCGGCGCCGCCGGCGCACCCCGCCTGCCCACGGGCGCCCGGCGGCGGCGCAGCCGTCCGCCTCCGCCCGCGAGGCGGGGGCCTGCCCCCTCCGAGCGGGCGGACCCCGCCCCCCGGCGCCGATGCTCGTCCCACCGGGCCCACGGGCGCCCCGCACGCACGGCGCGCCCGGTCCCCGGCCCGCGCACCGCCCCCCCACGCTGTCCGACCCCGGCGCCGCCCGCCGCGCCAGGCCCAGGGCCGCGCATCCCCGCCCGCGCCGCGCGCCTCCCGACCCGCCCCGACCGCATCCCGCCCTGCAGGCGCCGACGCGCCGCACGCCGCCCGCTGGACCTCGCCCCGGGGGCGCCCCATCCTGCCCCGCGCCGACCCATTCCCGCCCCGGAGCGCCGCCGTGACCGTCCCGCCCCTGCTCATCGCCGCCCATGGCGCTCCCTCCTGCCCGCCAAGCCAGGAGATCTGGGTCGAGGACCTCGCCGCGCGCGTCGCCGCCCTGCGCGGGGGGCCGACCCTCGGCGTCACCCTCGCCGCCGCGAAACCCTTCGCCCGCAAGGCCGCGCAGGCCGCGGCCCTCGGCCCCGTCATCCGCGTCTACCCGCTGTTCATGACCGACGGCTGGTTCACGAAATCCCAGCTGCCCCGCCGCCTCGCCGCCGCGGGCCTGGCCCCGGAACGGCTCGGGATCCTGCAGCCCCTCGGCCTCGACCCGGGCCTGCCCGCCCTCTGCGCCGCCCGCGCGCAACAGGCCGCCGCCGCGCGGGGCCTCGCCCCCGCCGAGACCCGCCTCGTCTTCGCCGCCCATGGCTCCCCCCGCTCGCCGCGCCCGGCCGAGGTCACCCGGCAGGTCGGCGAGGCCGCCCGGCGCATCGGCGGGTTCAGATCCCTCTCCTGCGGCTTCGTCGACGAAGAGCCCGGCCTCGAGGACGCGCTCCGGGGCGACGGCCCGGCCGTGTGCCTGCCCTTCTTCGCCACCCGCGCGTCCCACGTGCTCGAAGACCTGCCCGAGGCGCTGGAGGCGGCGCGGTTCGCCGGCCCGGTGGCCGAGCCCATCGGCCTCGATCCCGGCCTGCCCGCGATGATCGCCGCCGCCGCCCGCTCGGCGCCGAACGGGACCTGACCGGCCGGGCGGCGCGCGGCGCAGCGCCGATCCGCCGCCACGCAAGAACCCCGCGCCATGGGCGCGGGGTTCCGCATCGATCGAAGGGGCGGCGCGCCGCGCCGCCCCGGGTCGCTCAACCGCGACGGCGCAGCAGGCCGAAGCCCGCCAGGCCCGCCAGCAGCAGCGGCGCGGCCGCCGGCAGCGGCACGTCGGACGGCGCCGCCCCGGGCGACACCGGCGCGGTCGAGGCGTTCAGCAGGTTGCGGAACATGATCGCGTTGTCGTTGTCGCCGGTGTTGGCCACCCGGTCGAACACGTTCTGGTCGGTGATCAGGAAGATCGACCCGCCGGCCACGTTCTCATAGCCCATCATCACCGAGGCGAGGTCCGCGCCGAACATCAGCGCCGTGCCCGAGCCGATGTCCAGCGGCGCGAAGGCGGCGTAGTTGTAGGTGGTCACGCCCGCGGTCAGCAGGTAGTCCTGGATCTGCCCGTCGCCGCGGGTCGCGTCCTGGTAGCCGCCGTCCAGCACGGTGTTGATGATCGAGATGCTGGAGCCCAGCGACGCGAGCGCGGCGGAGATGTTGTCGTTCTGCGTGGGCGTGTATTCGCCGTGCTCGCCCATGAAGGCGATGCGGCCGCCCTCGGCCAGGTAGTCCGACATGGCGTCGAGCTCGGACGACGAATAGGCGGAAGACGGCTGGATGGCCCAGAACAGGTCCAGCCCGGTCAGGTTGCCGATGGTGATGCCGCTGATCACCGACGAGGTGGTGTCCCCGTAGGAACCGTAGAAGGTGTTGACGGCGCCGACCGGGGAGCCGCTGCCGTAGACGCCCACGGTGTAGGCCGAGGCGGAACCGGCGCTGACGACCAGCGCGGCGGCGGTGAAAATGGCGGTGAGTTTCATGTATTGGTCCCAGGTTGAATGCACGTGCGAGCCCCCCCGCACGCAGACTGCTGCGCTACCAAGGCGGGCGGCCGCGTTCCAGCGCGACCGGAACGACGCGCCCTTTGCAATCGTTCATTTTGGATTAATGTTGCGGACATGCCTCTACCCGGGGCCCCGACCGCGCCTTCCACGCCGCGCGGCCGCATGGTAGTATTTTCCGGCAAGTGAATTTTCCCAATTGGAAAGGCCGGACCGCATGTTCTCCACCGCCCGCCTGCTCGCCGCCGCCGCCATCGCAACCGCCGCCGCCCCGGCCTCGGCCGCGCTGCTGCAGCCCGACACCTATGACGCGTCGAGCGAATTCAGCTCCAACTACCTGGGGCAATTCACCATCGACGGCTCGGGCCTGCCGGTGGATTTCACCCATGCCGACGCCCATGACGACTACTCCGTCGGCAACCACTGGACCACCGACGGCACGGCGCCGACGGATGAGTGGATCCGCTGGTATTTCAGCAACCCGGTCGAGCTGTTCAACATGGTGCTGTGGACCCACCGCTCGAACATCATCTCGAACAATGCAGGCTACGAGCCGGTGCTGTTCGACCTGACCTTCTTCGACGCGGCGGACAACGTGCTGCTGTTCAGCGACGACGTCGCTCTGGCGCCGAACGTGGCGACGGGCCAGGTGTTCGGCGGCGCGCCGATCGCCAACGTCTCCTCGGTGCTGTTCGAGGTGGAGGCGACCGAGTTCTCGACCAACTACACGGGCCTCGCCGAGGTCGCGTTCAACGACGCCACCGCAACCGATTTCTCGGACGTGCCGCTGCCCGCCGCCGCGCCGCTGCTGCTGCTCGGGCTCGGCGGCCTCGCCGTCCTGCGCCGCCGGGGCTGATCCCCGGCCCCCGCCGGACACGCAAAAGGCCGCCCCCGGGGGCGGCCTTCTTCGTTCCGGGTCGTCCCGGCGCCGGGGGCGTTCAGCCCTCGTAGCCCTGGCGGGCGGCGTTCGCCTCGGCGTCGCGCCTGGCCTTGTAGCCTTCCGAGGCGGCCCCGACGATGTTGCCGTTCACCGCCTTGCGGCGCCAGCGCCACTCGCCGCGCTTGTCCTCGTAGAACTCCCACTTGTCCTTGGGGTTCGGGCCGCGGTTCATGTTGGCCTCGCAGTCGGATTTCGACTTGTAGCCCTCGCAGGCCGCCCCGACGATGTTGCCGTTGGAGGCGGTGCGCCGCCAGCGCCACTCGCCCTTCTTGTCCTGGTAGACTTCGAACTTGTCGTTTTCGCCAGCCATGATCCGTCCCTCCTGAGATGTTCCATCCTTGGGCTGCGGCCCCGCGGAAAGGGTCGCGCGCCTTCGCGTATTCATCAATGGCAAAGCGGGCATTTCAGCGGCATGAACAAGAAAAAGGGCCGCCCGAAGGCGGCCCTTTCAACTCTCGGCTGCAAACCCCGGGGCGGGGTTCGCGGCATGATCACATCATGCCGCCCATGCCGCCCATGTCGGGCATGCCGCCGCCGGCCGCGCCCTTCGGCTCCGGCTTGTCGGCGACCATCGCCTCGGTGGTGATCAGCAGGCCGGCCACCGACGCGGCGTCCTCGAGCGCGGTGCGCACGACCTTGGCCGGGTCGATGATGCCCATGCCGATCATGTCGCCGTACTCTTCGGTCTGGGCGTTGAAGCCGAAGCCGACCTGGGTCGACTCGGAGATCTTGCCCGCGACCACGGCGCCGTCGACGCCCGCGTTCTCGGCGATCTGGCGCAGCGGGGCCTGGATGGCGCGCGCGACGATCTTGATGCCGGCGGTCTGGTCGGCGTTGTCGCCCTCGAGACCGGCCAGCGCCTTGCCGGCGTGGATCAGGGCGGTGCCGCCCCCGGGGACGACGCCTTCCTGCACCGCGGCGCGGGTGGCGTTCAGCGCGTCGTCGACGCGGTCCTTGCGCTCCTTCACCTCGATCTCGGTGGAGCCGCCGACGCGGATCACCGCGACGCCGCCCGCGAGCTTGGCGAGACGCTCCTGCAGCTTCTCACGGTCGTAGTCCGAGGTGGTCTCTTCGACCTGCGCACGGATCTGGGCGACACGCGCATCGATCTCGGACTTGTCGCCCGCGCCGTCGACGATGGTGGTGTCGTCCTTCGTGATGCGGACCTTCTTGGAGGTGCCGAGCATCTCGATGCCGACGTTCTCGAGCTTCATGCCGAGATCCTCGGAGATCACCTGGCCGCCGGTCAGGATCGCGATGTCCTGCAGCATGGCCTTGCGGCGGTCGCCGAAGCCCGGGGCCTTGACCGCGGCGATCTTCAGGCCGCCGCGCAGCTTGTTGACCACGAGGGTGGCCAGGGCCTCGCCCTCGACGTCCTCGGCGATGATCAGCAGCGGCTTGCCGGACTGGATCACGGTCTCGAGCAGCGGCACCATCGGCTGCAGCGAGGAGAGCTTCTTCTCGTGCAGCAGGATGTAGGCGTCCTCGAGCTCGGTCACCATCTTGTCGGGGTTGGTGATGAAGTACGGGGACAGGTAGCCGCGGTCGAACTGCATGCCCTCGACGACCTCGGTCTCGGTCTCCAGGCCCTTGTTCTCCTCGACGGTGATGACGCCCTCGTTGCCGACCTTCTGCATCGCGTCGGCGATCTGGCGGCCGATCTCGACCTCGCCGTTCGCGGAGATGGCGCCGACCTGGGCGACCTCGGCCGAGTCGTTGACCGGGCGGGCGGCGGACTTGATGCCCTCGACCACGGCCGCGACGGCCTTGTCGATGCCGCGCTTCAGGTCCATCGGGTTCATGCCGGCGGCGACCGCCTTCATGCCCTCTTTGACGATGGCCTGGGCGAGAACGGTGGCGGTGGTGGTGCCGTCGCCGGCCTCATCGTTGGTGCGCGAAGCGACTTCGCGGACCATCTGGGCGCCCATGTTCTCGAACTTGTCCTCGAGCTCGATCTCTTTCGCGACCGAGACGCCGTCCTTGGTGATGCGCGGCGCGCCGAACGACTTGTCGAGAACGACGTTGCGGCCTTTCGGGCCCAGGGTCACCTTCACCGCGTCGGCGAGGATGTTCACGCCCTTGAGCATGCGGTCGCGGGCGTCGGTGTGGAATTTCACGTCCTTGGCAGCCATGTGCGTAGCTCCTTAGGTATCGTTGAAGTTGGGAAGGCCGTCGCGGCGCGGGGCGCCTGCGGGGCCGGAAGACGGGTCCGAAATCAGGCGAGGATGCCCATGATGTCGGATTCTTTCATGATCAGCAGGTCCTTGCCGTCGACCTTGACCTCGGTGCCGGACCACTTGCCGAACAGCACGCGGTCGCCGGCCTTCACGGCCATGGGGATCAGCTCGCCGGAATCCTTCCGGGCGCCTTCGCCGATGGCGACGATCTCGCCCTCGGAGGGCTTCTCTTTCGCGGCGTCGGGGATGATCAGGCCGCCCGCGGTCTTCTCTTCGGATTCGATACGACGGACCAGGACCCGGTCGTGGAGGGGCTTGAAGTTCATGGAACTTACTCCGTTGGTTGAAGCGTCCAGCAATGCCGTGGCAGGCTGCGCCCCGCGCGCCGGGGTGGGCGGACGAACCGCGCCGGGCTGGCGGGGGCGTCTGTTAGCACTCGCCTGCCGTGAGTGCTAACGAGCCGGGAGATAAGTTCGCCCCGGCCCGAGTGTCAAGGATGGCCCATGCGAATTTTCTTTGAAAAAACATCGCTGCGCCGCAGCATCCGCGCCGCGGCGCTCGGGCTCGGCGCGCTCGCCCTCCTCGCCCCGGGGGGCGCGCAGGCCGAATGCGCGGGCGTCTCGATGCTGCCGCAGCTGGCGCAGGAGCGGCCCGCGGACCTCGCCGCCGCCCGGGCCGCGGCGGCGCGGATCCCCAATTCCGAGGGGCTTTTCTGGCGGATCGAGGCGCCGGGCCGCGCGCCCTCCTGGCTGCTGGGCACCTTCCACGCGCCCGCCTCCGAAGGGGTGACGCCGCCGGGCGCGGCGCTGGCGGCGCTGGACCGGGCGGAGCGTCTGCTGGTCGAGATCAGCGCCGAGGAGCAGGCGGCGATGCAGGCGGCCATCGCCTCCGACCCGACGCTGATCGTGGACATGTCCGGCGGCACGCTGGACGACCTGCTGCCCGATTCGGCCCGCCGGGCGCTCGACGCCGCGCTGCGCGGCTACGGCGCCGATTACGAGAGCATGCGCCGCCTGAAGCCCTGGTTCGTGCAGCTGATGATCGCCGTGCCGCCCTGCGCGCTGGCCGCGATGCAGGCGGGCGAGCCGGTGATGGACGACGCGCTGACGGCCCGGGCCGAGGCGGCGGGAACCCCGGTGCAGGGGATGGAGAGCTGGCGCCAGTCGCTGTCCTTCTTCACCGGCATGACGCGGCAGGAGGCGGCGGACGGGCTTCTCGCCGCCATCGCCTTCGCCGACCGGGCCGAGGACCTGCGCGCCACGATGGTGGAGCTGTACCGGGCCGAGCGGATCTACATGTTCTGGGAGCTGTCGCGGCTGGTGACGGCCGAGCTGGTCGGCGCGGCCGAGTCCGACCAGATGCATGAAGAGATGTGGGAGAAGGTGGTGGTGGACCGCAATCTCGACTTCCGCGACGCCGCCCTGCCCGCCCTGCGCCGCGGCGGCGCCTTCATCGCCGTCGGCGCGCTGCATCTGCCGGGACGGCGCGGGATGGTGGAGCTTCTGCGCGCCGAGGGGATGACCGTGACCCGGGCGCCGCTGAACTGAGGGCGGCGGCCGCCCCCGCTCAGGCCAGCGCCGCGGCGAAGAGCGAGAGCGCGGCGATGACGCTGAGCGGCGCGCGCAGCGCCGACCACCACTCCGGCGCGCCGCCGGTGCGGGTCAGCTCCTCGTCCGCCACGAACAGCAGCAGCAGCCCGCCCGAGAGCATCAAGAGCCCCGCCTTGTCCCCCACCAGCGCCGCGCCCCAGGCCAGCAGCGCCGGGGCGACCGAGACCGCCAGCGGCCAGAACCGCGGCCCGTCCCCCAGGCCCGCGCAGGCGAAGCCCCAGCGGCAACCGCCCATGAAGGACAGGATCACCGCGCCATAGACCAGCACCGCCTGCGTGGCGTGGTCGGCCCAGATCGCGGCTCCCATGTGGATCGAGATGGCGAGGGAGACGAAGGGGATCAGCCCGGCGGCGCCGAGGATCATCGCGGGAAGCGGCGGGCGGGTCATGGGGTTCTCCCTGGCTGGCCTCGCTGGATAAGGTACGCGGCGGCGCAATCCAGGCGCCCCGGCGGCCAAACTAGCACGTCCCGCGCCGCGGCCAACCGTCCCGCCGCCCCCCGCGGCGATTGACGCCGCCCCGGGGGGCGCCATGGTGCGGGCCGAATTCCCCAGCCGCCCGGATCCAGGAGCCGCCCGCATGTCCCTGCCCCCGATCATCGAGAGCCTCGACGAGATCGCCGACCGCTATGACGCGCTGCTGTGCGACCTGTGGGGGTGCCTGCATGACGGGGTGAAGGTGCATCCCGCCGCAGCAGCCGCGCTGCAGCGGTTCCGGGCGAAGGGCGGCAAGGTCGCCCTCTTCACCAACGCCCCGCGCCCGGCGGCCTCGGTCGAGGCGCAGCTCAAGGGTCTCGGCGCGCCGGAGGGGATCTCGGACATCGTCGTGTCCTCGGGCGACGCGGCGCTGGAATCGGTCCACAAGGGCGAGTGGGGCAAGAAGATCCACGCCATCTGCGCCGCCGACAAGGACGCCGCCTTCTTCGATGCCGCGGGCCTCGAGATCGTGCCCCTCGACCAGGCCGACAGCGTGGTCTGCACCGGGCTGCGCGACGATCTGAACGAGCACCCGGACGCGTATCGCGACGAGCTGCGCGAGGCGCAGCTGCGCGGGCTGCCGTTCCTCAACGCCAACCCGGACATCGTGGTCGACAAGGGCGACGTGCGCCTGTGGTGCGCCGGCGCGCTGGCGCAGATCTACGAGGAGATGGGCGGCGAGGTGCGCACCTTCGGCAAGCCGCACGCGCCGATCTACGATTACGCGCGCCGCCGCCTCGACGCGCTGGTGGACGGCGGGATCGACGCGGACCGCATCCTGTGCATCGGCGACGGGCCGCATACCGACCTGAAGGGCGCGGTGGCCGAGGGGCTCGACTGCCTGTTCGTGACCGGCGGGCTGGGCCTGAAAGAGGTCGGCGGCGACCCGGACCGCCCGGACCCGGCGAAGCTGGAACGCTGGCTGGGCGAGCTGCAGCTGTCGCCCCGCTGGGCCATCGGCCGCCTGCGCTGAGCGCGGCCCCGCGGATCGCCCCCGGCGGTCCCGTTGCGCTGAAGCCGCAGGGGCGGGCGCGAATTCTTTCGCAGCGCAGCGCGAACGCTTGAGGGAGGCCCCGATTCGGGGTATATCTCGGGTTAACCGTGCATTTCTTTTATGGAGTTCAGCACATGAAACGCATCCTCGCCGCCGCCTCGATCGTCGCCCTGACCACCGCCGCGCCCGTCGCCGCGCAGGAAGATGGCGGCGTGCTGACCGGCACCCTGTTCACGATCGGTGAAACCGCGGTCCCGACCATGGCCGTCATCGGCACGGGCTTCGTGCTCGGCGGCGTGCTGCTGATCGCCTCGGACGACGACGACGGCGCGTCGACCACCTCCTCGACCGGCACCACGCCCGCGCCGCTCTGATCGGCGCCCCCCCGGGGCCGGCGGCAAGGCCGGACGGCGCGGGGGGATCACGGACGAAAAACGAACGAAAAAAGGGGCGGCGCTTCGGGCGCCGCCCCTTTCTTATTGCCGCGCCGCCCGGTCGGGCCGAAGGCGCGCCGCGCCGCGGCCTCAGCCGCCCAGCTGCTTGATGATGGCGATGGACAGGTAGCCGGTCTCGGGCCCGGCCCACTGGCGGGTGCGCCACATGCGGCCCGTTTCGGGGTCGATCCAGTGGTCGTTGACATAGGCGCCGCGGACATTGGCGCAATGCTCGCGCATCCGCACCAGCGGGCGCGTGACCTGGTAAAGCTCCACCACCTCGGGCCCGGCATTCTCGATCCGGCAGGCGAAGGCGCGGGTCTTCTCGTCGCCCAGCCCGTCGCGGCGGCGCTGGATCACCAGCGTCTCGGCGGGCCAGTCGGCGGGGCGCAGGTTCCCGGCCAGCGGGTCGCCCGGCTGCAGCGGCGCGCCGATCACGTCCTGGGCCATGCCGCGGGTGCCGACGAGGCGCCCGCCGGTCAGCCCGATGCCGCGCCGCTGGGCGTCGAGATACCAGGTCCGGCCCTCGAGCCGCGTGGTGGCGGCGAGAAGCGCGGGCGGCGTGCCCTCGGGCTGGGCCACCTCGACCCGCAGCGCCAGCGTGGCGTAGGGCAGTGCGGCGACCTGCTCGTAATTCGGCGGCGGGGCGGCGGGTTCGTCGCCGCCGAGCGCGCCCAGGACCATGTCCCCGGCGCGCTGGTAATCATCCCCGGCGACGCCGCAGGCGGCGAGGCCGAGCGCCAGCCCCAGCGCGGCGGCCCGGCGCAGGGCGGCGCGGGCCGCCCGGCCCGGACCGGAAGGGCCCCGACGCAAGGACACGGGGCGCAAGAAAACGGGGCGCAAGGAAACGGGGCGCGGGAAGGCGGACAGGCGGGTCATTTCCAGAACCAGCTCCAGTCTTCGCGCAGCGCGCTGCGGTCGGCGTCGTCCACCACGCCGTAGAGGCGGTTCGACACCCCCAGCCGCTGGCCGCCGTCGCGGGTCAGCGGGCGGATGACGGTGGTGTAGCGCGAGGTGGTGTCCATCGGCAGCGCCCAGTCGAGCGGGATGGTCAGCCGGATGCCCTTGTCGAAGCTGCCCTCGCCATACTCGTCGAAGGGCACGTCGGTCAGGGTGAAGAAGCCGCCGATCTCCCAGCCGTTGGAGAACTTGCGGGTGACCGAGAAGGTCGCGCCGTAGTCCCCGGCCAGGTACCGGCCCGCATCGACCTGGACCTCCAGCCCGTGCCAGCCCGTCTCCCAGTAGAGCGAGCCGTGGCCGGTGACGGTGTTGTAGTCCTGGAAGCCGAAATAGCCGTCGAAATCGCGCTGCTGCACCCAGTTGATGTCGGCCCCGAGGCCCCAGCTCTGGTTCGCGGGCTTCCACAGCACCTCGGCGCCGACGCCGCCGAACATGGATTCGAACAGGCCCGCCGAGACCCGGCCATAGACCGAAGGCGTGGCCTTGAACACGTAATCCGCGGTCAGCCGGTCGATGAAGGGCGTGTCCACCTTGGCGTATTCCGACGCGTCCGAGCGCACGTGCGGCAGCACGCTGTCCGAGACGCGCGAGGTGTTGTCGAGGTTGCCGAACAGGCGCTGCGACACGCGGCCGGTGGCCGACAGGCCCGGCGCGACCTCGACCGTGCCCGACAGGCGCAGCTGCAGGTCCGCGCGCACCGGGCTGTCCGGGTCGAACAGGCCCAGCGGCAGGTGCGGGTTCAGCCCCCAGGAGAAGGCCGGCCAGCGCCCCGGCACCGGCTCCGGCCGCCCGTCCGGCGCGGCGTCCGACAGCTCGGCCCCCTGCCAGGACAGCCAGGCCGCGTCGGGCGCGCCGTGATGCTCCTCGACCAGCGCGCGGCGCAGGGTGACGGTCACCGCCGGCAGCCCGCCATTGGCGAGGGTGAATTCGAAGATCTCCACCGAGGGCGGCAGCCCCGAGGCCAGCGCCGCCGCGGCCCGGCCCAGCGCCTGCGCGTTGGACCCGTAGCGGCCGTTGGTCATCTCGAGGCGGATCCGCTCGGCCGAGAGGTCCATGCGGTCGACCCCGAGGCCCTCGGCCGCCAGCAGCTCGATCGCCTTGTCGCGCGCCGCGGCGACGGCGGCGGGGTCGTCGGCCCAGGACATGTCCCAGCCCGAGAGCGCGCGCGCGGCGGCGCGGATATGCGCCCGCCCCGCCTCGCGCAGCACCACGGTGCAGAAGGGCGTGCCGTCGGGATTGCGGAAGGTCACGCCGTCGATCACGCCCAGCTCGGCGTCGATGCGGCGGGCGGCGTCCAGCGGGCAGGTCCCGCCCGCGCGCATGTCGGCGGGGACCTCGGCCTCGGCCCAGCGGGGGCCGACCGTGGCGCCGTCCAGCTGCGCGAGCGCGGCGGCGGGGGCCCGGCCCTGCGCCGCGGGGGCGGCGTCGATCGCCTCGCGCACCGGGCCGAAGCGGGACTCGAGGTCCGGCGGCGCCGGGCGCTGGCGCGGGAAGATCGGCGGCGGGCCGGGGCGCGCATCGACATTGGCGGCGGGGCGCAGCGGGTTGCCGGTGAAGGTGGCGCGCAGCGCGAAGCTCTCGCCATGGGTGGCGTAGGCGCCGAGCTCGATCCCCTCGACGGGCCGGTACTCGAGGCCGAAATTCAGCGGGATCTGCGCGTCATAGCCGCTGTTGATCCCGTCGCGGGCATAGTCGTCGCCGGAATACTCGGCCTTGAACGTCAGCCCCTCGACCGGGGTCTCCCACTCGAGCCCGCCGAAAAAGCCCATGTCCTCGCCGTGGAAGAACCGCCCGAAGCGGACCTGGCCGGTGCTGCCGAGCTGGTTGGCGGCGTCCTCGCGGGTCTTGAACCGGTCGGCGATGACGCCGAACGGGTTGGCGATGCCGCCGCCGGTGGCGAAGCGGCCCCAGCCGACGCCGCCCGAGACGGTCAGCTCGGGCAGGATGTGCTTGGTCGCGACGATGTATTCGCCCGAGTAGACGCCGGTGCCGAGGAAATCCTGCAGGCCCACGGCGATCGCCGGGCGGTGCTTGCCCTCGTCCGCCAGCAGGATCTTCAGATCGAAGCTGCGGTCATAGAGGTCGCCGCCGTTCTCGCCGAACTCGGGCAGGAACGAATAGCGGAACGTGCCTTCCACGAAGGGCAGGATCTGGAAGTTCAGGGTGTTGCGCAGCTGCCCCGCGACATAGCCGGTGGTGAGCGAGAGCTGCCCGTCGGGCTGCCCTTCCGCCGTCGGCGTGTCGATCAGGCCGGTGACGCCGTAAAGGTTCAGCGACGGGCGGTTCGGCCCGGCCTCGTCCGGCGGGGGCGACAGCGCGGCGGGGCCGTCATGCCCGTCCCCGGGCAGCGGCCCCATGGCGGCGCCGCGCAGGTCCTGCGCATCCGCCGCGGCCTGCGGCGCGGCAAGCAGCAGCGGCCCGGCATCCGCGACCGGCCCGACCACGCGGTCCGCCGCGAAGGCGCTCGCCCCGGTCGCGACAGCGATGAGCCCGACGACGCCTGCGCGCCCCCGGACGGTTCCGCCCTTCATGCCTCTGGTTCCGCCATCTTTAGTTGTTGTTTAAGCAATCTCTGGCGGAAAATCCGCGCGATGTCACGGGTTGCAAGGACCCGCCGCGCGCCCTCGCCGCACCCTGTCGCCAAGCGGCAACGCGCGGGCGGGGGCGAAGGGGCCCTCCGGCGGCCCGAAGCGGCTCAGTAGAGGCCCTTCTTCAGCGTCTCGTTCAGCGCCTCGATGTCCACCGCCTCGGCCAGTTCGGCATGGGCGCGCAGCATCTGCCCGATGTCAGGCCGCGCCGCCTTCGCGGGCCACTCTTCCGGCCGCCACAGCCCGGCGCGCTGGAAGGCGCGCGGACAGTGCAGGAAGATCTCCTCGGCCCGCACCCGCAGCACCGTCGCCGGGCGCCGCCCCTCGGCCTCGAACCGCGCCAGCAGCGCCGCGTCGTCCCGGATCTCCGCCGGTCCGTTGATCCGCAGCGTCCAGCCCTCGGCCGGGATCACGAAGATCAGCCCGACATGCGGGTTCGCCAGGATGTTCTCCAGCCCGTCCAGCCGGTTGTTCCCCGGCCGGTCGGGGACCAGCACGTGGGCGTCGTCCTCGGCCTGCACGAAGCCCGGCCGGTCGCCGCGGGGCGAGACATCCACCCGCGCCCCGTCCGAGGTCGCCATGAACATCATCGGGCTGCGCGCCAGGAACAGCCGCACGTGGTCGTCGATCCGGTCCACCTGCTTGTTCGCCGCCCGGGCGGACACGGTTCCATAGCGCGCGCGCAGCGCGTCGCGGTCGGTGATGCGGGCCATGCGGCGCTCCTCCCTGCTCCCATCCGGCGCGCAGCGTGGCCCAGCGCGGCGGCCCGGGCAAGCGCCGCGGCGCGGCAAGGGCGCGGGCCGGAGGAGGGGCCCGCGCAGCGCAGCGCGTCGGGCCGGGGGAAGGACGCGCACGCGTCCGGGCGGGAGGGCCGCCGGCAAGCGGCGCGCAGCGCCGCGCGGGCGCGGTCCGACCGCTCCCCCGCCGCCGCGCCCCGCCCCTGGCGCCGCGCATGTCCCCGCGACTTGTCCCTCCCGACACGACAAAGGGCGCGGCCCCGCAAGACCGCGCCCCTTCAAACCCACCGCAAGGGCGTCGGCCCCGCGCAAGCCGCCTCAGGCCAGCGGCGCGTCGCCATCTCCTGACTCGGGCCCGGCCGCAGGCGCCTCGCCCTCGGGCGGCAGGCCAGAGCCCGACCCCGCCGCGGCCACGCCCACCATCGCCGGACGCAGCAGCCGGTCCGCGATCATGAAACCGTCCTGCATCACCTGGATCACGCAGCCCGGGCGCGCATGGGGCACCGGCGCCTCGAACATCGCCTGGTGCATCTTCGGATCGAACTTCTCGCCCACTTCCGGCGCCACGACCTCGATCCTGTGCTTGGCGAAGGCGCTCAACAGCTCCTTCTGCGTCAGCTCCACGCCCTCGATCAGCGCCGCCGCCGCCTCGCGCGCGCCGTCATCCACCGAGGCCACCGCGCGGCCAAGGTTGTCATGCACCGCCAGCAGGTCCCGCGCCAGCTTGGTGCCGCCATACGCCTCCGCGTCCTTGCGGTCGCGCTCGGCCCGCTTGCGGATGTTCTCCGCCTCGGCCAGCGAGCGCATCAGCCGGTCGCGCAGCTCGTCGCGCTCGGCCTCCAGCGCCGCGATGACATCCTCCGCGCCGCCCTCGTCGCCAGCCTCGGGGGCCTCGTCCGCCGCGGTCTCCACGGAAACCTCCGGCTCGGCCGCCTCGGGGGTCCCGGTCTCGTCGCTCCTGGTGTCGCTCATCTCTGATGTGCCTTCGTTCTGCGGTTCAGCCGCGCCGGGACCGATCGGCCACGACCCGCCCCATCAGGCGCGCCGTGTAGTCCACGATCGGAACCACGCGTCCGTAATTGAGGCGCGTGGGGCCGATGACCCCGAGCGCGCCGATGATTCTACGCTCGGCATCCATATAAGGACTGATGATCAGAGAGGAACCGGAAAGGGAGAAAAGCTTGTTCTCCGACCCGATGAAAATCCGCACCCCCTCGCCATCCTCGGCCCGGTCCAGAAGCTGCAGCAGGTCCTCCTTGCGCTCGAGATCGTCGAACAGAAGCCGCATCCGCTCCAGCTCCTCCTCGCCCTCGACCCCGTCCAGCAGTTGCGAGCGCCCGCGCACGATCAGCCGCTCCGGCCCCGCCTCGCCGCCGCCCGGCGACCACACGGCCACGCCCTGGCGCACCATCTCGGCCGCCAGCGCATCCAGCTCGGCCCGCCGCGCCGCGATCTCGCGCTCCACCACCCCCGCGGCCTCGGACAGGGTCCGGCCGCGCAGCATGGCGTTCAGGAAATTCGCCGCCTCGCGCATCGCGCTCGGGGTCAGGCCGCTCGGCGGATCGAACAGCCGGTTCTCGACATGCCCGTCCTCGGTCACCAGCACCGCCAGCGCGCCGGAATCCGACAGCGACACGAACTCGATATGCTTGATCGGCGCCTCGGCCTTGGGCGAGAGCACCAGGCTCGCGCCATGGGTCAGGCCCGCGAGCATCGAGCCCGCCCGCCCCAGCATCTCGTTCACCGTCTCGTCCGGCGCATGGGCGCCGGTCAGCCCGCCATCGATCCGCGCCCGCTCGACCTCGGAGATGTCGCCGATCTCCAGCAACCCGTCGACGAACAGCCGCAGCCCCGTCTGGGTCGGGATCCGCCCCGCCGACACGTGCGGCGAGCCGAGCAGCCCGAGCTGCTCGAGATCCTGCATCACGTTGCGCACGGTGGCGGGCGACAGCGCCCCCTCCAGCGCCTTGGACAGGGTGCGCGAGCCGACCGGCTCGCCGGTGTCGAGATAGGTCTCGACCAGCCGCCGGAAGATCTCCCGGCTGCGGTCGTTCAGATCGGTCAGATGCGGGGCATGGCCGGACATGGGCGCCTGGTTGCTGTGAACACGTGGGCTCGGGCGGAATGCTACAACAGATATGCAGACCCGGCGCCGCGGTCAAATGGCCGCCGCGACCGGCGCGCCCTCGTCGCCCCGCCCCCGACGCCCCCCCTGCGCCCCCGATCTGGACCCGCCGCGCCGCCTTCGCTAGACAGGCCCCTCGCATCGCCCGGGGTCGCCCGGGCCCTTCCAAGCCCAGGAGCCCTGCCATGCGCCCCTCCGGCCGCGCCGTCGACGCCCTCCGCTCCGTCTCGATCGAGACGAACTTCACCAAGCACGCCGAGGGCTCCTGCCTCATCCGCATGGGCGACACCCACGTGCTGTGCACCGCCTCGCTCGAAGGCCGCATCCCGCCCTGGCTGCGCAATTCGGGCCTCGGCTGGGTCACCGCCGAATACGGGATGCTCCCGCGCGCCACCACGTCCCGCAACCGGCGCGAGGCGCAGGCGGGCAAGCAGTCGGGCCG
The DNA here is from genome assembly GCF_050586345.1 of Rhodovulum sp. DZ06. Taxonomy (NCBI): domain Bacteria; kingdom Pseudomonadati; phylum Pseudomonadota; class Alphaproteobacteria; order Rhodobacterales; family Paracoccaceae; genus Rhodovulum; species Rhodovulum sp. DZ06. Next base: position 27,395 of record NZ_JBOCEF010000037.1, on the reverse strand, counting down.
CACCCAGGAAATCCAGCGCCTGATCGGCCGCTCCCTGCGCGCCGGCGTCGACCGGGTGATCCTGGGCGAGCGCCAGATCACCGTCGACTGCGACGTGCTCCAGGCCGATGGCGGCACCCGCTGCGCCTCGATCACCGGCGGCTGGGTGGCGCTGCGCCTCGCGGCCCAGAAGCTGGTCGACGCGGGCGAGCTGAAGGAGAACCCGATCATCGACCACGTCGCCGCCGTCTCCTGCGGCGTCTACAAGGGCCAACCGGTGCTCGACCTCGATTATGCCGAGGACAGCGAGGCCGGGACCGACACCAACGTGGTGATGACCGGCAAGGGCGGCCTCGTCGAGGTGCAGGGCTCGGCCGAAGGCGCGCCGTTCTCGCGCGCCGAGCTGGAGTCGATGCTGACGCTGGCCGAGAAAGGCATCGCCGAGCTGGTGGCGGCGCAGAAGGCGGCCGTGGGGGGCTGAGGTCCGGCCGGCGCGGAGCTGCAATTACAACCGTGGCGCCGCTTGGCGCAGGGGAGGAAGGCCCGCGTCCCGCCGACGCAGTGCGTCGGCCCCCCGCACCCCCACCTCCCGCATCTTTTTGAGGGGCGCGCCAGCCACGGCGCGCCCTTCGTCGTTCCAGACCGCCGTGCCCCGCCCCGCCGGAGGGCGCCGGGCGGGTCAAGGATCGCCGCAGGCGACGGGCGCAGCCCGCTTGTCCTTGACGCGACCGAAGCCCGACCCACGCTCGGACCGGCGACCTGGGGGAGGCCCCCTCCCCCAGGCGCTTCTCAAGCCATATCCCTCCGCCTTCCCCGCCGCGCCCGCGCCTGCTACCCATGGCGCCGATCCAGTCCGCCCCATGCGAAAGGCCGCACATGCCCCGCATCCTGACCGAACCGAAATTCGTCCTCGCCACCCATAACGAGGGCAAGGCCGAGGAATTCCGCGCCCTGCTCGCCCCCTGGGGGATCGAGATCGTCACCGCCGGCGCCCTCGGCCTGCCGGTCCCGGAGGAGACCGAGGAGACCTTCGAGGGCAACGCCCTGATCAAGGCCCGCGCCGCCGCCGAGGCGACCGGCCTTCCGGCGCTGGCCGATGACAGCGGGATCGAGGTCGCCTGGCTCGGCGGCGCGCCCGGCGTGCACACCGCCGACTGGGCCGAGAAGCCCGACGGCTCGGGGCGCGATTTCTACATGGCGATGGAGAAGGTGCAGAAGCTCCTCGACGACATGGGCGCCGAGGAACCCCGCTACGCCAATTTCACCGCCTGCCTGGTGCTGGCCTGGCCCGACGGTCATCACGAGACGGTCATGGGCCGCGCCGACGGCACGCTGGTCTGGCCCCCGCGGGGCGAGACGGGCCATGGCTACGACCCCGTCTTCGTGCCCGAGATCGCCATCGAGAACGGCGAGAAGACCGCCAATTCCGCGATGAAGACCTTCGCGGAGATGCGCCCCGAGGACAAGAACATGATCTCGCACCGCGCCGACGCCTTCGGCAAGCTGATCGCCCTTCTGCCCCCCCTGCCCCAGTCGGGAGTCGACGCATGAGCATCCCCGACAACCGCCGCCTGGTCTCCTCCGGCTCCCCGTTCGAGGAGACCTACGCCTATTCGCGCGCCGTCGCCCAGGGCGACTGGTGCTTCGTGGCCGGGACCACGGGCTATGACTACGCGACCATGACCATGCCCGAGGACCCGCTGGCGCAGGCCCGCAACATCTTCCTGACCATGCAGAAGGCCTTGCGGGAAGCCGGGTTCGAGCTCGACCACCTCGTGCGCATCAACGCCTATGTCACCAACGCCGCGGACTGGGAGGCGGCGGCCCCCGCGCTGCGCGAGTTCCTCGGGGACATCCGCCCGGCGAACACGCTGATCGTCACCGGGCTGATGACGCCCGAGATGAAGCTCGAGATCGCCGGCACCGCCTTCAAGGGCTGACGGCAAGGGAGGGGGCGTGCACGCGCCCTCCCCCGCCCCAGGGGCGCGCCCTTGACCCGCCCGCGCGCCTGCCGCACATGGGCGGCGAAAGGGGAGTGCGGATGCAGCCGACCGAGTATGCAGGCAAGGACGAGGACTGGCGCGCGGGCGGCTTCGGCGTCTACGTGCACTGGCCCTTCTGCCTCGCGAAATGCCCCTATTGCGACTTCAACTCCCACGTCGCCAAGGCGCCGCCGGACCAGGCCGACTGGACCGCGGCGCTGGTCGCCGAGATCCACGCCACGGCGGCCGAGACCGGCCCGCGCCGGGTCGATTCCGTGTTCTTCGGCGGCGGCACCCCGTCGCTGATGGACCCGTCCACCGTGGGCGCCGTCATCGACGCCATCGGCGCCGCCTGGAGCCTCGGGGACGAGGCGGAGATCAACCTCGAGGCCAACCCCACCTCCGTCGAAGCGGGGCGCTTCGCAGGCTATGCCGCGGCCGGGGTGAACCGGGTGTCGATGGGGGTGCAGGCGCTCAACGATGCCGACCTGAAGGCGCTGGGGCGGATGCATTCGGCGGCCGAGGCGCGGGCCGCCTTCGACATCGCCCGCGCCCGCTTCGCCCGCGTGTCCTTCGACCTGATCTACGCCCGCCAGGGCCAGACGGAGGCGGCGTGGGAAGCGGAGCTGCGCGCCGCCCTCTCCATGGCCGTCGACCACCTGTCGCTCTACCAGCTGACCATCGAGCCGGGGACCCGCTTCGGCGACCTGCATGCACGCGGGCGGCTGCGGGACCTGCCCTCGGACGACCTGTCGGCGGATCTCTATGCCCTGACGCAGGCGATCTGCGCAGACGCCGGCGCGCCGGGCTACGAGGTGTCGAACCATGCCCGCAAGGGGGCCGAGAGCCGCCACAACCTCCTTTACTGGCGCACCGGGGATTATGCCGGGATCGGCCCGGGCGCCCATGGGCGGCTGACGCTGGACGGGCGGCGATGGGGGACCGAGAGCCTGGCGGACCCGGCGCAGTGGCTCGCCGCCACCCGCGCCGCGCCGCTGTCGGCCCGCGGCGCCGAGGCGCTGGACGATGCCGACCGCGCCGCCGAGCACCTTCTCATGGGCCTGCGGCTGGACGAGGGCGTCTCCCTCGCCCGCCACCAGGCGCTGGCGGGGGCGCCGCTGGACCCGCAGGCCATCAAGGACCTCGAGGGCATGGGGCTGGTGGAGCGGAATGGCGACCGCCTGCGCGTGCCCCCCGCGGGCCGCCCGGTGCTGAACGCGATCCTGCGCGAGCTGCTGTAAGCCTCCCGCTCCGCCCGCCGCGGCGCGTTCGGCCCGCCGCCCGCCGGAGGGCGCCGGGCGGGTCAAGGATGCGCAGCACCGCCGCAGGCGGCTTGTCCTTGACGCGCCCGGGGCCCGACCCACGCTGGGATGGGCGACCTGAGGGAGGGGACCTCCCTCAGGCGCTTCTCAAGCAAATTCCCGCCCGCTCCATCCCGCGCGACGCCGCCGCCCCGGGCGCCTGCCGCAAGCGCCCCGCCCAAAACCCGCGCCCGGCGCCCCGCCCGCCGGCAGCGCGCCGCCCGGGGGCGCGGCGCGGGCGGGCGAGCGGGGGCTTCACGCCCCCCGAGCACGCCCGCACCGCCCCCGCCCAATGTCCCCGCTCGGAGGGGGACAGGCCCCCGCCTCGCGCGCGGAGCGCGGCTGCGCCGCGCCGCGCCCGACCGCCGCCGCTCATCACCGAAGCGTTTCGCGCGAAACCGCCCGCGCGGTCTCGAAACCGAAACCCTTGCGCCCTATCTTCCGGCGCATGCGCGCGTTCTGGTTCACCCTCGGCTGCCTCAGCATCGCCCTCGGCGCCATCGGCGCGGTCCTGCCGCTGCTGCCGACGGTGCCGTTCCTGCTGCTCGCCGCCATCAGCTTCTCGAAATCCTCGCCGCGGGTGCATGACTGGCTGATCGCCCATCCGCGCCTCGGCAAACCGATCGAGGACTGGCGCCGCGGCGGCGCCATCGGACCGCGCGCGAAGAAGATGGCCAGCGTCTCGATCCTCGCCGCCTTCGGCATCTCCCTCGCCCTCGGGGTCGCGCCCTGGGCGCTGGCGCTCCAGGCCGCCGCGCTGTGCTGCGTCGCCGTGTTCATCTGGACCCGGCCCGACCACCCGCCGGTCCTGGACCCGCAGGCGGAACAGGCGCTGGCCGAGCAGGCGGCGGCCCAGCAGCCCCTCGCCGCCCCCGGACCGGCCGAGGGCTGAGGCGCGGGGCCGCGCGCCCGGGCCCGACCCGTCACTCCTTGCCGTCGCAATACCCGCCCGAGCCCTCGGCGATCTCCCAAGTCCCGCTGACCGAGACGCGCACGATGCGCACCCCCGCCTCCAGCGGCGGGGCGCCCAGCTCGGCGCCGCCATCGGCCCGCATCGCCATGCGCGGCGCCGGGGCGGGCATCCCGTCCTCGCCCTCGCGCAGCTCCACCAGCCGGGTCAGGCGCATCCCCGCGGCGCAGGCCATCTTCTCGGCCTTCTCCATCAGCCGGTCGACGGCGGCGGCGCGGGCCGCGTCCTCGACCTGCGCCATCTGCGAGACGACGAAGCGCGGGCTGCCCACGTGGGTCGCGCCCGCCGCCGTCGCCGCCTCGACCAGCCGGCCCAGCAGGTCGAACGCGTCGGTGCGCACCCGGATGGCGGTCGAGGCGACCTGCTCCACCCGCTCGCGCCCGTTCTTGTCGCGGATGGTGCGCGGAAACAGGGACAGGTCGGTGGTGGCGATGTCCTCGGACGGCACCCCCAGCCCCTTCACCGCGGCGAGGATGGCGGTCATCCGGTCGCCGGCCGAGGCCATGGCGTCCACCGCCCCGTCGGCGCGGGCCTCGGCGCGGAAGGTGATCTCGGCCGCGTCCGGCGCGGCCTGCGACTCGCCCTGGGCCGAGAGCGAGAGCGTGGCGAAGCGGTACGCGCTCTCGGCCTGCGCCGCGGCGGGGGCGAGGGCGGCGAGCAGCGCGGCCCCGCAGGCGGCGGCGCGGGCCGAGACGAGGCGGGGGGCGGGAGCGGTGCGGGTCATCGGCGGGGCCTTTCGATGGGTCGTGAACAGCGGAGCAGATGGGGCGCCCCGGCGCGAAAGGCGAGGGGGATCGCGCGGCGGTCCCGGGGTGATTTGCGGGCGGGGTCGCCACAATCCTGAACGTTCCCGGATGAAGGGCGGCGGAAGGCGGGCGGCCCCTGTCCGGCCCGGCCCGGCCCCGCGCCGCCATCCCCCCCGCACGCGAAACGGCCCGGCGGGTGTCCCGCCGGGCCGTCTCTCACTCCCTCTCTCGCGCGCCGGGCGCGCGGGGGGATCAGTGCAGCTTGGCCGACACGTCCTTGATCGACGCGTCGATCATGGCGTTGCGGGCGTCGAGGCTGAGCTTGTCGCGCATGATCGAGCCGGCGACGTCGACGGCGATCGACACGGCGCGGTCCTTGACCTCTTTCACCGCGGCGGCCTCGGCCGAGGCGATGCGGTCCTCGGCGCCCTTCAGGCGGCGCTCGATCGAGCGGGCCAGCTCGGCCTTCGCCTCGACCGCGGCGCGCTCGGCCTCTTCGCGGGCCTGGGCGACGATCGCCTCGGTGTGGCCCTCGACCTCTTTCGCCTTGCGCTCGTAGGAGGCCAGCAGCGACTGGGCCTCTTCACGCAGGCGGCGGGCTTCGTCGAGCTCTTCCTTGATCTTCTCGGCGCGCTTGTCGAGGGCGCCGCCGATGATCTTCGGCACGCCGACATAGACCAGCACGCCGATGAAGCAGAGGAACGAGATCGCGACGACGATGTTGGAGTCCTGCAGGATGCTCATGGATCAGTTCCCCAGTCGGTCGGACACGGCGGCCTTGACGGCGGCGGAGTCGGCGGTGTCGGGCGCCAGCGCGCCCAGCAGGGCCTCGGCGGTCTCGGCGGCCACGGCCTCGACGCTTTCCAGCGCGGAGGCGCGGATCTCGGCGATGCGGGCCTCGCCCTCGGCGGCGCGGGCCGCGATCTCGGCGTCGGCCTTGGCGGTCGCCGCGTCGACCTCCTTCTGGATCTCGTCGCGGGTGGCCTGCGCGATGGCCTGCGCCTCGGCGCGGGCGTCGGCGAGGGCCTTCTCGTAGGCGGCCTCGGCCTCGGCGGCCTGGCGCTTGAACTCCGCGGCGCGGTCGAGATCGTCCTCGATGGCGTCGTGGCGCTCCTCGATCACGCCGCCGATGCGGGGCAGCGCGATGCGCGAGATGATGTAGTAGAGGACCAGCAGCGTGATGATCAGCCAGGGGATCTGCGAGCCCCAGGTCGAGAAGTCGAGCTGCGGCAGGCCGGTGGCGCCGTGGGCCGCGTCGGCGGCGCCGTGCGCCATCTCGTGACCGGCTTCCTCGCCGTGTCCCGCCTCCTCGGCGGCATGCGCGATTCCGAAGAACAGACCCATCGGGCCCTCCGCTTGTTCCTGGCCGCAAGGCGGCGGTTGCTTTCGTGCGCCGCGGCCTGCGTCCGGGGCCCTCGCCCCGTCCCGCCTTCCGCGGCCGGACGCCGGGGGCCCGCGAAGGGCCGGTCCGGCGCTGCCGGGCGGGGTGAGCCGCGCGTGGGGCCGCCCCTTCGGGCCGCTGGTCGCGCGGGCCTGTCCGCCCTGTCGTTCCGTCTCGGGCGGTCGCGGCCCGGGATCCTTCGCAAGGAAGGCCCGGGCCGGTTCCGTCCGGGTCGCGGTCCGGACCGCGTCCGGAGCGCATGGTATGCGGCCTCGCCGCCACCCGTTCCGCCGGGCGGGGGGCCAGCCCCCCGCGCGGCGATGTTCAGGTTCGGTCCGCCCTGCCCCGGTTCAGGGGCGCGGCGCGGGCCGGATCGGCGATCAGACCGCGAACAGCAGCAGCAGCGCGATCAGGAACGCGAAGATGCCGAGCGCCTCGGCGAACGCGATGCCGATGAAGAGGGTGGCCTGCTGCTCGGCGGCGGCGGCCGGGTTGCGCAGGGCGCCGGCCAGGTAGTTGCCGGCCACGGTGCCCACGCCGATGCCGGCGCCGCCCAGACCGATGGTCGCCAGGCCGGCGCCGATGTACTTGCCCATGTCAGCGATGCTGCCTTCCATGACTCGCTCCTGTGTTTGGATGGCTGAAAGTTCGAACCGGGGGGCGGGTGGCTCTCGGCCGGTCGCCGCCCCCGCGGCGCGTTACGGTGACGCCGCCCCTCAGTGGAGGTGCAGCGCGTCGTTGAGGTACACGCAGGTCAGGATCGTGAAGATGTAGGCCTGCACGAAGGCCACCAGCAGCTCGAGGGCGAAGAGGCCCGTCATCGCGCCGATGGGAATGATGCCGGCGACGCCGAGCGCGGGGACGAAGGCGGCGAACACCTTCAGAACCGCGTGACCCGCCATCATGTTGCCCGCAAGACGGACGGAATGGCTGAGCGGCCGGACGAAGTAGGAGATCAGCTCGATCACGAACAGGAGGCAGCGCAGCACCACGGTCGGCGCGCTGGACACCCAGAAGAGCGAGATGAAGTGGAGGCCGTGGCGCATGAAGCCGATCACCGTGACGGTGATGAAGACGGCGAGCGCGAGCACGGCGGTGACCGCGATGTGCGAGGTCGTGGTGAACGACCAGGGCAGCAGGCCCTGCACGTTGGAGATCGCGATGAAGATGAAGACGGTGAAGATGTAGGGGAAGAACTTCAGCCCCTCTTCGCCGAGCACGTCGACGACCATCTTGCGCACGAAGCCGTAGGCGAGCTCGGCCACCGACTGCATCCGGCTGGGCACGAGGCCCGCGTTGCGCACCGGCAGAACCAGGATGGCCACGGCGATCAGCACGGCGATCGCGAGCCACAGGGTCTGGTTGGTGATGGTCAGGAACCCGACCCCGTCGCCGCCGAACAGCGACTTGACCATGAACTGGTCCATCGGATGCGCGTTGATGCCGCCACCGGAAGCTTCGCTCGATGCCACGTCACAAGCCCTCATTCCGCGGCGCCGCGGCGCCGGTGTTGTTCCCGGACGGCCCCGCGGCCGCCCCTTGTGTTCCGCCCGCCTCGTCCTGCCCGCCCGCTTCGGCGGCGGCGCGCCGCGCCTGGCGTTTCTGGTGCTCTGCAGCGGTCTGCAGCATCACCCGAACCCCGGCCGCGAAGCCGAACAGGACCAGCAGGATGAGGAAGAGGGGCTTCGTGCCGAACACGACGTCCAGCCCCCATCCCATTCCACCCCCGACCACGATGCCCGCGGTCAGGTCGATCACCATGCTCCAGGCCATCTCGTGGCCGGCGAAGCGTCCCCCGCCCTTTCGGGGCGGCGGCGGCGCGCGTCGCTTGCGCAGGTCCGCAAGCTTGGCGTCGAGGGACTGCAGCCTCTGCTCCCGCGCGGCGTCCCCGTCTTCATCGGCTGGCGTCATGCGCCCTCCCGGTTTCGATGGGCCGTATCGCGGGGGCCTCGCCCCTCTCTCGAAGTCGCGCGCACCCTATGCAGGGGTCCCATGGGTGTCAAGCAGCGCAACGCTCGCTTAACCCGCTCGCAAGTCATTGATATTACGTCCGTATCTGGAATATGCGACCGCACGGCGCATGGGTCGGGGGCCATCCGCCGCAGGCGCGGGGCAACGGTTTGGCAACGCTGGGGGTTTCGGGGGCGGATTCGTCGCAGCGGGCCGGGGCGCGCCGGGGCGGTGGAAACGCCCCCGGGAGGGTCCCGGCGCGGGCCGCGCGGGGCCCGGGGATTCGCCCCGTCAGACCGGGTCCTTGTGGACCAGCACCTCGGCGTTGGGCAGCGCGCCCTCCACCGCCCGGCGCAGCCGCTCGCCGCGCTCATGCGCCTCGTCCAGGGTCAGCCGCCCGTCGATCTCCACGTGGATCTGGATGAACAGGCGCGCGCCCGAGGTACGGGTCTTGAGGTCATGCCACCCGGCCAGCCCCTCGATTCCATCGCAGATCTCGGCGATGCGGGCGACCACGTCCGGGTCCGCGGCGCGGTCCATCAGCGCGTGCCAGGCCCCGGCGCCGATCTTGCCCGCGCCCAGCAGCAGCCCGATGGCGGCGGCGAGGGCCACCACCGCGTCGACATGGCCGATTCCCCAGCGGGCCGAAACCGCCAGCGCCGCCAGCGCCCCCGCATTGGGCAGAAGGTCCCCGAGGTAATGCAGTCGGTCGGCGGCGATCACCTTGCTGCCGGTCCGCTTCGCCGCCCAGCCCTGGAGCAGGATCAGCGCCCCGGTCAGCGCCATCGAGACGGCCATGACCGCGATGCCCACGCCCTCCGATTCCAGCGGCGGGGCGCCTTCGTCCATCGACAGGCGGCTCACCGCCCCCGCCCCGATGGCGAGGGCCGAGATCGACACCATCGCCGCCTGGCCCAGCGCCGCCAGGTCCTCGGCCGAGGTATGGCCGAAGGCGTGGTCCTCGTCCGGGGGGCGCGCCGCGTAGATCACCGCCACCAGCCCGGCCATGGAGGCGAGCAGGTCGAGCGCGCTGTCGGCCAGCGACGCGGCGATGGAGAGCGCGCCGGTATCGACGAAGGCCCAGAGCTTGAGCGCCACCAGCAGCGTCGCGGTCGAGACGGCCGCGGCGCCCGCGGCGCGGTTGATCCGCGCGGCGCGCTCGGGCGGGAGGGGGGCGGGAGAGGCCATGGCGCAACCTTGCAGCGGGAGGGGCGCCGCGAACAAGGCGGCGCCGCGGCGCGGGGGGGCGTCCTTATACTGCGCGCTGCGTGAAGGGAAAGAGACGGCGGGGCGATTCTGCGCGCCGCCGGCCCCGCGCCCCGGTCTCGCGTCCCGGTCCCGCGTCCCGGTCCCGCCCCGCCTCAGCGCCCCTTGCGGCCGTCGGCGCGGGCGGTCTCGATCCAGCGCGCGACGGTCTCCGGGCTCGCCTGCCGGGCGATGGCGAAGTTGCGCCAGCGCATCGGCCTGATCCCGACGAAGCCGAACACCTGCCGCGCCATGATCTTGCGGAACGCGTGAGCATAGACCAGCCGGAAGGCCCAGTTCGGGGTGTCCGAGGTCACCATCAGCGACGCGCTGCGCCCGGTCATCAGCGGCTTGGGCAGCCCCGTCCAGTGCGGATCGCGTGGATCGAACCCCCTTCCCGGCAGCAGGACCCGGTCGAACAGCCCCTTGAGCTTCGCCGGCCAGCCGCCCCACCACAGCGGACAGGCCATGACGATGTGCTCCGCCCCCTCGAACGCCGCAAGGAACGCCTCCAGGTCCGGCTCCAGCGACGGCGCGTCGGTATAGGCGGCGGCGCCGAAATCCGGGTCGAATCGCATGTCCGACAGGCGCATCACCACCACCTCGCGCCCCGCTTCGCGCGCGCCCTCGGCATAGGCGTCGATCAGCGCGCCCGAGAGCGATCCCGGGGCCGGGTGGCCGTCAAAGGCGAGGATGCGTTGCATGGGAGAGCCCCCTGGGTGAAAATGACCGTGGTCAGAACCCATAAATGACCGCGGTCATCTTTCAAACCGAAAAATGACCGCGGTCACTTATCCGTGGCATCCCCGTCCCGCCGCCGAAGGAGCCCCCATGCAGGACCGCCGCCGCCGCACCCGAGAGGCGCTCTTGAACGAAGCCCGCAAGATCGTGGCCGAGGACGGCTTCGACGCCCTGCGCACCGAGGCGCTGGCAAAGGCCGCGGGCGTGGCCAAGGGCACCGTCTTCGCCCATTTCGGCGATCGCGACGGGCTGGCGCTGGCGATGACCGAGGACAGCCTGTCCCGCGCGGCCGAGGCGCTGGACAGGCCCCTGCCCGGCCCGGGGGCGCTGGTGGAGGCGCTGCGGCCCACCATGTCGCTGCTGACCGGCGACGCGGGCCTGTGGTCGGCGATTCAGCGGGTGTTCTGCACGCCTGCGCCCGCGGGCGAGGAAGGCTGCGGGCCGCTCCTCAGCTGGTATGTCGCGCTGGGCGAGCGGATCGGCGCCGCCATCGCCGACATGCAGGCGGCGGGGACGGCGCGCACCGACCAGCCCCCGGCGCTGCTGGCGGACGGCGTGCTCGCCTTCGCCCTGCACCTCGCCCAGGCGCAGCACGCGGGGCTGATTCCCCATGATGCAGCCCGCGACGCGCGGATGGCCGCGCTGCTGGGCGCATGGCTCGCCGCCCCATGACGCGGCGCCGCGAAAACCGCGCCGGACCCTGCCCCGACACGCATTTCCGGCGCCCGCCGCGTCGCAATCCGCTTCCGGCAAGTCGCGCATGTGTGGCCCGCCCCCGGCCCCTGCCCATAGGCTGGCCGCGACGTTACCCATTCCTGCCTTGCCGGAGACCTCGCCCATGAAGACCCATGCCCGCGCCGTGATCGTCGGAGGCGGCGCCGTCGGCGCCTCCATCGCCTATCACCTCGCCAAAGCCGGTTGGGACACGGTCCTGCTGGAGCGCGACGAGCTGACCGCCGGGTCCACCTGGCACGCCGCGGGCCTGCTGCCGCTGTTCAACATGAGCTACGCGACCAGCCACATCCACGACTACTCGGTGAAGTTCTACAAGACGCTCGAGGCCGAGACCGGCCTCAACGCGGGCTTCTCCGTGGTCGGCAACCTGCGCATGGCGCAGACCGACGCGCGCATGGACGAATACATGCTCTATGCGTCGAACGCCGACGCGGTGGGCGTGCCGTATGAATTCATGACCCCCGCGCAGATCAAGGACCGCTGGCCGCTGGTCAACACCGATGACCTGAAGGGCGCGATCTTCCACCCCACCGACGGCTACATCAACCCGGCCGACGTCACCCAGGCGATGGCCAAGGGCGCGCGCCAGCACGGCGCCGCCATCATCCGCAAGGTGCAGGTGAACGGGTTCGAGCGCCGCGGCGACCAGTGGATCGTCAAGGGCGTGAAGATGGCCGACAAGGGCGGCAACCTGGTCGAGACCGAAGAGACCTTCGAGATCTCGTGCGAGCATGTCGTGACCGCCACCGGCAACCACGCCCAGCGCACCGCCGCGATGATCGGCTGCTACATCCCCGCCATGCCGGTCGAGCACCAGTTCATCGTCACCGACGAGGACCCGGCGCTGGTCGAATACCGCAAGTCCTATGGCGAGCACCCGGTGCTGCGCGACGCGGACGCCAAGTGGTACGTGCGCGAAGAGCGCGGCGGCTGGATCCTCGGCCCGTATGAGCGGGGCGCCCCGGCCTGCTTCAAATGGGGCGTGCCGGACAGCTTCCGCGCCGACCTGTTCCCCCTCGACCTCGAGCGCATCGAGGAAGAGTACATGTCGATGATCCACCGCATCCCCTCCTCGGAGACGGTGGGCCTGAAGGACGATTTCAACGGCCCGATCTGCTACACCCCCGACGGCAACCCGCTGGTCGGCCCGGCGCCGGGCGTCGAGAACTTCTGGTTCGCGGAAGGCTTCTCGTTCGGCATCACCGCCGCGGGCGGCACCGGCCACTACCTCGCGCAGCTGATGACCGAGGGCGAGGCCGAGATCGACATGTGGTCGCTCGACCCGCGCCGCTACGGCCAGTGGATCAACCGCGAGTACACCCAGAAGAAGAACGAGGAGTGCTACGAGCACGTCTTCATCCTGCACCACCCGGATGAGGAGCGCGAGGCGGCCCGCCCGCTGAAGACCGCGCCGTGCTACGACACGCTCAAGGAAGCGGGCGCGCAGTTCCAGCAGATCAACGGCTGGGAACGCCCGATGTACTACGCCCCGAAGGGCTTCAACGACCACGATTCGCGCAGCTTCCGCCGCGGCGGCTGGTGGCGGTACGCGGTCGAGGAGGCGAAGGCGACCCGCGAGACCGCGGGCCTCTACGACGTCACCCCCTTCGCCAAGACCCGCGTCGCCGGCCCGGGCGCGACCGCGTTCCTCGACTGGCTGACCTGCAACAAGCTGCCGAAGGTCGGCCGCCTGAACCTGACCTACGCGCTGACCGATGCGGGCACCGTGCGGTCCGAGTTCACCATCTTCCGCGTGGCCGAGGACGAGTATTACTGCGTCTCGGCCGGCGCGGCGCAGGCCTATGACCAGGACTACCTGGTCAAGGAAGCGGCGAAGATGCGCGACGAGCTCGGCTGGATCGAGGTGCAGGACGTCACCAACCAGTGGGGCGTGTTCGCCCTCTCGGGCCCGGCGTCCCGCGCGATCCTGAAGGAGATCGTCTCGGACCACGACCCCGAGACCGCGCTGACCAACAAGCGTTTCCCCTGGCTGTCGGGGCGCGACCTCGACCTCGGGATGGTCAAGTGCCGGGCGCTGCGCGTGTCCTATGCCGGCGAGCTGGGCTGGGAGCTGCATCACCCGATCGAGATGCAGCGCCACCTGCTGAAGCTGCTGATGGAAGCGGGCGAGAAGCACGGCATGAAGCTGTGCGGCACCCGCGGCCTGAACTGGCTGCGCCAGGAGAAGTCCTACCGCGCGTTCGGGTCCGATCTCGGCCGCGACGCGACGCCGATGGAGGCGGGCCTCGACCGCTTCATCGCCGACGACAAGGACTATCGCGGCAAGCAGGCGATGATCGACACCGGCATCCGCGCCAAATGCGTGACGCTGCTGATCGACGGGCCGGACGACACCGATCCGTGGGGCAAGGAGGCGCTGTTCCTCGATGGCGAGAAGATCGGCCGCCTGACCTCGGGCGGGTACTCGGTCACCGCGGGCAAGCAGATCGGGCTCGGCTATGTCGATCCGAAGCTGACCGCGCCGGGCACCAGGCTGAAGGTCAAGATGAACAACGCGATGTGGGATTGCGAGGTTGTCGAGGACAGCCCCTGGGATCCGACCTCGGCCCGCTGCCGGGTCAGCGCCTGACGCGCAGCCCGCACGGGTTCAAGACGAGCACAGCACGGAAAACGGCGCCGCGAGGCGCCGTTTTTTTTCATGCCTTTTCAGACCCTTGACCCGCGGGCGCGGCGGCGCGGCCCGGGGGTGGATTTTTCAGGTCCCGTTAATACTGATAGCGCCCCGCCGCCCCGTGGATTGGTGCACAAGACTTTAACTCGAATGCAGCACACCCATTGATTGGAGCCAGGGCATGAACATCGGCATCTTCCGGCGGACCGGGCTTCGGCTGGCCGCGGCGGCGGTCGCGATCGGCCTCGCGGGGCCCGCCTCGGCGGTGACCCAGAGCTTTTCCTACACCGGCGCCATCGCCTTCTGGACCGCGCCGCAGGACGGCGAATACCGGATCACCGCGACCGGCGCGCAGGGCGCCTCGGGCGACTCGCGGTTCCGGGGCGGGCGCGGCGCGCGGATCGCGGGCACGTTCTTCCTGACCGCGGGCGACATCTTCCAGGTGCTGGTCGGCGGCATGGGCCTGGGGCAGGGCTCGGGCTCCAACGGCGGCGGCGGCGGCGGCACCTTCTTCGTGAGCTTCGACGACCGGCCGCTGCTGGTCGCGGGCGGCGGCGGCGGCACGCGCGCCTCGGTCACGCAGAACGGCACGGACGCCTCGGTCGCCACCGCGGGCTATTCGGCCAGCGGCAGCGCCGCGGGCTACAGCCCGGTGCTGAAGACCGGCCGGATCGGGCTGGGCGGGATCATGTCCTCCTACACCTGGGGCTCGGGCGGCGGCGGCTTCTACGGCGGCGGCCAGGCGGATGGCGGCTATGGCCGCGGCGGCGCGTCCTGGGCGAACGGCATGACCGGCGGCGCCGCGACCAGCGGCTGCGGCGCGGCGGCGCGCGGCGGGTTCGGCGGCGGCGGCGCGGGCAATGGCTGCTATGGCGGCGGCGGCGGCGGCGGCTATTCGGGCGGCGACGGCGGCCGGGTCGCGGGCGGCGGCGGGTCGTACAACGCCGGGCTCGACCCGCTCGCGTTCCGCGGGGCCGGGTACGGGAACGGGTCGCTGACCATCAGCTACGAGCTGGCGCTGTCGACCGTGTCGGACGTGCCGGTCCCGGCGGCGCTGCCGCTGATGCTCGGCGGGATCGCGGCGCTGCTGGCCGCGCGGGGGCGCCGGCGCGACGACGCCTGACACGCCTGGCACGCTTGGCACACCTGATGCACGCGCGGCCGGCGCGAAGAAGGAAGGGCGTCCCCCGCGCGGGGGGCGCCCTTCGCCGTTCCGGGAGGAGCGGGGGCGGGACCGGGCCCCGGGACCGGGGATCGGGGACCGGGCGGGCGCCCTCACGACGATGCGCGCGGCCCGCGCCTTGCGCCCCGGGGGCGCGCATCCCCATCTGTGAGGGCATGAGCCCTGAAGGAGCCGCCCCGATGAAGAAACCCGTCCGCAAGCTGGTCCTGCCGACCTCGGCCACGATCCTGGCGCTCGGCGTCGCCGCCTGGGCGATCCCGGCCGCCGCGATGCAGCAGCAGGGCGCGGCCAACGCGCAGAACGCGGCCGAGATCCACCGCCCCGCCGGCCAGCGCGGCGGCGTGTCCCCGGATGGCCGCCCGATGCGGCGGTTGCAGTAAGGGGGGCGCTTCGCCGACGCCTCGCGCGCGGGGCCGTCGAGGCCCCTCGCCCGACCCCGGCGCCGCCGGCGCCTCCGCGGCGGGACGCCCCGCCGGGGGGATCAGCCCAGCCGCGCGGCCCAGCCGAGCGCGTCTTCCAGCCGGTCGTCGCCCCAGAACAGCTCGCCGTCTTCGGTGGTGAAGCTGGGGGCGCCGAAGATTCCGAAGACCTGCGCTTCTTCCGTGGCCGCGCGCAGGCGGGCCTTGTTCCCCGGCGCCTCGGCCTCGGCCAGGATCGCGTCGGGGGAGAGGCCCAGCCCCTCCAGCGCCTCCGCCGCCACCGCGCCGTCATCGGCCCCGATGTCCCGGCCCTCGGCGAATTCGGCGGTATAGACCGCGCGCACGAAGCGCGGGCCCCAGCCCCTGTCCGCCCCCAGCGTCGCCACCCGCGCGGCGCGCAGCCCGTTCTGCGGGAAGACCGCCGGGCGGATCACCGGCGGCAGCCCGCGCGCCGCGGCCCGGCGTTCCATGTCGCGCCACATGTTGCGGCCCTTGGCGGGGTAGATGTTGAAGGGCGAGCTGTCCCAGCCCTGCGCCGCGAAGATCGGCCCGAGCAGGAAGGGCCGCCAGCGCAGCGCCACGCCCGCGTCCCGCGCCATCCCCTCGATCCGCATGGCCGAGAGGTAGGAATAGGTCGAGGCGAACTCGAACCAGAAGGTCAGCGTGGATCCGGTCTGCGCGGGCGTGGACATGGGGGCCTCCGCCGCCGGGTCGCCCGGCGGGTCAGTTGCAGGCGATGACCGCCTCCTTGCCGCCGAGCAGCTCCAGCGACTTGAAGGCGAGCTCGGTGATCTCCTCGGGCGCCATGGGCCAGAGCGAGATGCGGTCGCGGGCGGAATAGGGGAAGACGACGAAGGTCACCGGCCCCTCGGGCCCGCCCCGGTCGCGGCGGGCGTCGGCGGACTTGCCCGACAGCGCCTCGGCCAGCGCGATGGAGACGCCGCCGAGGGCCGCGTCCCCCGCCGCCTGGTCGGCGACGACGAAGCCGGTCATCTTGCCGTTGGCGGCGATGGCGACGCCGAGATCCCCGAACAGCCCGGTGCCGCGCCGCTGGTAATGGGCCCGCGGGAAGGTGATGTAGGGGATGCGCGCGGCGTCGGCGTATTTGCGCGGGTCCGTCTCGCGCCGCCGCGGGTCCTGCAGGCGGGTGGTGGAGACGAAGAAGCCCTCGGTCTTGCCGCGGTCCTGGCGCAGCGGACGCACCGGGTCGCGCGGATCGGCCACGAGGCGGCCCTGCCAGCCGGAGCTGTCCGGCCCGCTCCACCCCGCCTTCGCCGGGTCGTCGAGCCCGCGCCCGTCGGGCGAATAGGCCGCCGGGGCGCCGTTCGCGACGATGTCGAGCGCGCCGGCGCGGAACATGTAGGCGGCGGCGTCCGGGGTGCGCAGCAGCGGCGTGCCGCGGTGCTCGGTCCAGGCGCGGAAGGCGCAGTCCTGCGCGGCGACGGGGACCGCGGACGCCGCGACGAGAGCCGCGCCAAGGGCCGCGGCCAGCAAAGACTTTGTACGCATCGTCTGTTTTCCCCCCGAATACGCTGGTTGTCCGCCAGCTAATCCCAAGATTAACTGAAGATGCAAGCGCAGTGATCCCGGGGGGGCGGATCGCGCCCCGGCGGATGGAACCGCCGGGACCGGGGCCGGAACGGGGCCTTCCCCCGCGTCCCGGCCCGCGCGGGGGAAGGCCCCGTCAGCCGGTGAAGGCGTCCGCGTAGTCGGCGCGCATCTGCGCCTTCTGCACCTTGCCCATGGTGTTGCGCGGCAGCGCATCGACGAACCAGTACCGCTTGGGCTGCTTGAACTTGGCGAGCTTCTCGGCCACGGCCGCGCGGATCGCGTCCTCGGTCGTCTCGCCGCTGCGCACCACCACCGCGGCCACCCCCTCGCCGAAATCGGGATGCGGCAGGCCGATGACGGCGGATTCCAGCACCCCCGGCAGGTCGTCGATCAGCTCCTCGACCTCCTTCGGGTAGACGTTGAACCCGCCCGAGATGATGAGATCCTTGCCGCGCCCGACGATGTGGACATAGCCGTCCTCATCCACCCGGCCGAGATCGCCGGTGATGAACCAGCCGTCGGGGCGCAGCTCCTCGGCGGTCTTTTCCGGCATCCGCCAGTAGCCCGAGAACACGTTGTCGCCGCGCACCTCGAGGACGCCGATCTCGCCCCGCGGGACCTCCTTGCCGTCCAGCATCACGCGAAGCTCCAC
This sequence comes from Rhodovulum sp. DZ06, assembly GCF_050586345.1. Taxonomy (NCBI): domain Bacteria; kingdom Pseudomonadati; phylum Pseudomonadota; class Alphaproteobacteria; order Rhodobacterales; family Paracoccaceae; genus Rhodovulum; species Rhodovulum sp. DZ06. The sequence continues at coordinate 9,928 of NZ_JBOCEF010000037.1, read as the reverse complement.
CCCCGGCAGCGGGAAGCCGACGGTCCCGGCCCGCCGCTCGCGGTCATAGGGGTTGGAGGTGTTCATGTTGGTCTCGGTCATCCCGTAGCGCTCCAGGATGCGGTGGCCGGTGCGCGCCTCCCACTCCCGGTGCGTCTCGGCCAGCAGGGGGGCCGAGCCGGAGATGAAGAGGCGCATGTTCGCGCACAGATCGCGGGTCAGCTCGGGGCGGGCGAGGAGGCGCGTGTAGAAGGTCGGAACCCCCATGAGCGCGGTGGCCGAGGGCAGCGCGGCGAGGATCGCGTCGGCGTCGAAGCCGGGGAGGAAGATGCAGGACCCGCCCGCCAGCAGCGTGACGTTGGTGGCCACGAACAGGCCGTGCGTGTGGAAGATCGGCAGCGCGTGGATCAGCACGTCGGCTTCGGTGAAGCGCCAGGCGTCGACCAGCATCTGCGAGTTCGAGGCCAGCGCCCGGTGGGACAGCATCGCGCCCTTGGACCGCCCGGTGGTGCCCGAGGTGTAGAGGATCGCGGCCAGGTCCTCGGCCCCGCGGGGGACCAGCGGCGCGGGGTCGGCGGCGGCCGCGGCGTCGTCCAGCGTGCCCTCGCCCTCGGCGCCCAGGGTCAGCAGCGCGGGGGCCCCGCATTTCGCGGCCACGGGGGCCAGCGCCGCGGCCTTCGCCGGGTCGCAGACGAAGACCCGCGGCTCGGCGTCCGAGAGGAAGTATTCGACCTCGGCCGGGGTGTAGCCGGTGTTGAGCGGCAGGAACACGCCCCCGGCCATGACGGTCCCGAGATAGAGCTCGATCGCGCGCAGCGACTTGGGGATCTGGGCGGCGACCCGGTCGCCGGGCTGGACCCCGAGGGCCTGCAGCGCGCCCGCCACCTGCGCGGACCGGGCGAAAAGGTCGCCGTAGGAGCGGGTCCCTCCCCCGGGCAGGCGCGCGAAGGTCGCGTCGTCGCGCCCGAGGCTGGCGGCGCGGAGCCGGTCGATCAGGTGGTTTTCGGTGGTCATGGCCGGGGCCCTCCGCTCGCGTGGTCGGCCTTGCGGGTAGGTCCGCGGCGGGGGCGCGTCAAGGCGGCGGGAGGGCGCGGCGGGGAGGCGGGGGGCGCGGCGGAGGAGAGGCGGCGGCGCCCCGGACCCGAACGGCCTGACCGACCGGGCCCATATCCCGGCGGCCCGTGGCGCCTGCGGCAAGAATGGCGCGCGGGGCGGCGGCGCGCAACCGCTTCGCGCCCCCTTCCCCGCACCGCCCGGCCCCGCGCAGGCTCATGACCGTCTCGGCGTCCGGGCTCGGCGGCCCGGCTTCGGCGGCCCGGCTTCGGCGCCGGGGTCTCGGCGGCCCGGCACGGACCCGGCTTCGGCGGCCCGATTCCAGCGCCCCTGGGCGCCTCGCCCCCCGCCGCGGGGGGCCGCCGGGCCCGCCCCGGGGGGCGCGTGAAATCGTCCGGATGGCGCCCCGCGCGCCCCGCCCCTCCTTGAAACGGCAAAACCCATGCTTATAGTCCCGGCGACCCGACAGGCGCCGCCTGCGGCCCGGCCTGGTGCGCCGCGTCCGGGGGCCACGCCCCTGCGCGCGGCCCGAACCCGGACCGGGCCCCGCGCAGGGACGACAGGCGCGCCGCCGACCAGCCCGCCGGTTCCGGCGGGCGCCACGCAAAGCCCGCGCCGCCCGGCGCGGCGTCCATGACGGAGCGAGACATGTTCGTGACCCCCGCCTACGCCCAGGCCGCCGGAGGCGGCGACCCGATGTCCGCGTTCGGGCAGTTCGTGCCGCTCATCCTGATCTTCGTGATCTTCTACTTCTTCCTGATCCGCCCGCAGCAGAAGCGCGCGAAAGAGCACAAGGCCATGCTCGAGGCCCTGCGCCGCGGCGACGAGGTCGTCACCCAGGGCGGCATCATGGGCAAGGTCACCAAGGTCAAGGACGACGACGAGGTCGAGCTCCAGATCGCCGAGGGCGTGAAGGTCCGCGTGGTGCGCTCCACCATCGCCGCGGTCGTCAACAAGACCGAACCCGCCGACTCCTGATCCCGGCCCCCGCGCCAGGCGCAGCCCGTCCGCGCCCGGCGCGGGCGGCTGCGGCCCGGCGCGGAGCCTGCCCTCCACGAGGCTCCCATGCTCCATTTCGCCGGCTGGAAGAAGGCGCTCGTCGCGCTGATCTGCCTCGGCGCGCTCGTCTTCTCCGCGCCCAACCTCTTCTACGACGACGCCGAGCGCGCCAATGACGCGCGCGAGCGGGTCGAGCGCGGCATCCACGACGCGGCCGACCTCGCCGCCGCCGAGGAATGGCCCTCCTGGCTGCCCTCCTCGGTGGTCAATCTCGGGCTCGACCTGCGCGGCGGCGCCCACCTGCTGGTGGAAGTGGCCGTCGAGGACGTCCATGCCGAGCGCATGGACGCGCTCTGGCCCGAGGCGCGCGACGCGCTGCGCGACCTGCGCGACCAGATCGGCCCGTTCCGCCGCCGCGGCGAGGGGCAGGACACCCTGACCATCGCGCTCGACGATCCCGCGGGCGCCGAAATCGCCGCCGACGCGCTGCGCGAGCTGGCGGTGCCGGTGCAGGCGGGGCTGATGGGCGGCGGCGGCCCGGACATCGAGGTGACGGTGAACGGCGCCCTGGTGACCGTGGCGCTGACCGAACCGGCGATCCGGGCGATGGACGACCGCACCATGGCGCAGTCGCTGGAGATCATGCGCCGCCGCATCGACGAGACGGGGACGCGCGAGCCGACGATCCAGCGCCAGGGCGACAACCGGATCCTGATCCAGGTGCCCGGCATCGGCTCGGCCGAGGAACTGCTGAACATCATCGGCAAGACCGCGAAGCTGACCTTCCACATGGTCGAGTCGGTCGAGAGCGACCCGAACGCCCGCCCCGGGCCCGGCAAGATCCTGGTGCAGGATTCGGACGGCACCAACACGTTCTACGTGCTTGCCCGCCGCGCGCTGATCTCGGGCGACCGGCTGACCGACGCGCAGCCCGGCTTCTCGCAGAACGGCGCGCCGGTGGTGAACTTCCAGTTCGACGTCGCGGGCGCGCGCAAGTTCGGCGAAGTCACCGCCGCCAATGTCGGACGCCCCTTCGCCATCGTGCTCGACGACGAGGTGATCACCGCCCCGCGGATCAACGAGCCGATCACCGGCGGGCGCGGCCAGATCTCGGGCAACTTCACCGTCGAAAGCGCGACCGAGCTGTCGATCCTGCTGCGCGCGGGCGCCCTGCCCGCGGCGATCACGGTGCTCGAACAGCGCACCGTGGGCCCCGACCTCGGGGCGGACTCGATCCAGGCGGGCGAGATCGCGGTGGTCATCGCCTTCGCCGCGGTGCTGGTGTTCATGGGCCTCAGCTACGGCCGCTTCGGGATGTTCGCGAACCTCGCGCTGATCTTCAACGTCGCGATGATCGTCGCGCTGCTGTCGGTGCTGGGGGCCACGCTGACCCTGCCGGGCATCGCGGGCATCGTGCTGACCATCGGCATGGCGGTGGACGCCAACGTGCTGGTGTTCGAACGCATCCGCGAGGAGCTTCTGGGCGGCAAGGGCCCGGCCCGCGCCATCGAGACCGGCTACGAGCGCGCCTTCAGCGCCATCGTCGACGCCAACGTCACCACCTTCCTCGCCGCCGCGATCCTGTTCTTCATGGGCTCGGGGCCGGTGAAGGGCTTCGCGGTCACGCTGGGGATCGGCATCTGCACCTCGGTGTTCACCGCGGTCGTCGTCACCCGCCTCTTCGTCTCGCTGTGGTTCTCGGCCAAGCGGCCCAAGACCCTGACGATCTGAGCCGGAAGGACAGGACACATGAGACTCAAACTCGTTCCCGACGGCACCAAGATCGACTTCATGCGCGTCAGCAGGATCGGGGTGATCGCCTCGATCACCGCCGTCATCGCCTCCATCGCGCTGTTCTTCGCCATGGGGCTGAACTTCGGCATCGACTTCCGCGGCGGCACGATGATCGAGGCGCGGACCCCGCAGGCCGCGGACCTCGGAATCATCCGCCAGGCCACCGGCGAGCTCGGGCTCGGCGACGTGGCGGTGCAGGAATTCGGCGATCCGCGCGACGTGCTGATCCGGGTGGAGACGCAGCCCGGCGACGGCGACGACCAGATGGCGGTGGTCGGCCTGGTGCAGGAGGCCGTCTCGGCGGCGATCCCGGACACCGAGTTCCGGCGCGTCGAGGTGGTCGGCCCGAAGGTGTCGGGCGAGCTGGTGGTCGAGGGCGCGCTGGCCATCGGCCTCGCGGTCTTCGCGGTGCTCGTCTACATCTGGCTGCGCTTCGAATGGCAGTTCTCGCTCGGGGCGGTCATCGCGCTGGTGCATGACGTGGCGCTGACCATCGGCGTGTTCAGCCTGGTGCAGCTGGAGTTCAACCTCTCGATCATCGCGGCGCTGCTGACCATCGTGGGCTATTCGCTCAACGATACCGTGGTCGTGTTCGACCGGGTGCGCGAGAACCTGCGCCGCTACAAGCAGATGCCGCTGATCGACCTTCTGAACCTCTCGATCAACGAGACGCTGAGCCGGACCCTGATGACCTCGCTGACCACGCTGATCGCGCTGATCGCGCTCTACGTGTTCGGCGGCGAGGTGATCCGCGGCTTCACCTTCGCGATGATCTGGGGGATCGTGGTCGGCACCTACTCCTCGGTCTTCATCGCCGCGGCGACGCTGCTGCGGCTGGGCGTCAAGCGCGACTGGTCGACCGAGGACAAGCCCGGCGCGGGCCCGAGCGGCACCAACTTCTCGGGCGCGCAGGTCTGATCCGGCGGACCGGCGAAGACATGGGGCGGCCCCGCGCGGGGCCGCCCTTTTTCGTTTCGGGCGCCGCTTTCACGCCATGGCGGCCAAATTTCTTGACCAGACGTAGTTAATCGGAAATTCAGGGACCCTGTCGGGCTGCATTTTCACCGCCCGCGCGCTCAAGGGGATCCCAACGCATGTTTAAACGCTTCGCCTTCGCCGCCGCGCTCCTGGCGGCCCAAACCGCGCCCGCCGCGGCGCTGACTTTCGACCTGTCGCCCTATGGCGGCTTCACCGGCCTGCAGACGCTGACTTTCGCCGAGGGGACCTTCACCACCACGGCGGATGAGTTCTACGCCTCCCCGACTTACGGCGTCTGCGCCTTCGGGCTGGACGGGCGCGGCTGCGGGCATGACTTCACCATCGACTTCGCGTTCGACGTCACCGGGCTGACCTGGCAGATGGTGGATGGCGAGCCGCTCGATGAGCTGAGCGTGTCGGCCTATGACGACGGCGTGCTGCTCGGCACGCAGGTCTTCACCACCGAGACCTTCGCGGATTTCAGCGCCTACGCCAAGCTCGACAGGCTGATCTTCACCGATGACAGCCAGGAGCACGGGCTGGCCCATTTCAACTTCCAGTTCGTCGAATATGTCGAGGGGACCACGGGCGGAACCGGCGGCGGGACCGGCGGCGGCGCCTCCGACGTGCCGCTCCCGGCCTCGGCGGCGCTGCTGCTGGGCGCGCTCGGGGCCGCCGCGGGGCTGCGCCGCAAGCGGGGCTGAGACCCGGCGCCCGGACCAGAAGAGCCCGGACAAGACGAAAAGGGGCGGCCCCAGGCGGGGCCGCCCCTTTTGCGTTTCGCGGCCGGGCGTCCGGCGCCGCCCCCCTCAGCCGCGGCGGCGGCGCAGGGCGGCGAGCAGGCCCAGCCCCCCGAGCAGCAGCGGCGCGGCGGCGGGGACCGGCACGTCGGCGCCCGGGGTTCCGCCCCTCGGGGTCAGCGAGGTGAAGGACAGGACCGCGCGGTCCGCCTCGGCCGAGGTCACCGCCGCGCTGGTGAAGGTCAGGCTGGCGGCGCTGAAATCCCCCAGCGACAGCATCCCCGGCCAGCCGGTCCCGGCGAAGACCGTCCCCGAGGCGTCGCGGAACTCGAACCCAACGCGGGAGAACGGGGCGACATTGCCCGAACCGTAGAGGCTGTAGAGCCGGTCGCCGAAGCTGGCATGGCCGTCCTCGACCCGGGTCTCGAGCGGTTGCTCGACGCCCGAGATGTCGAATTCATGCACCGTCAGCAGCGGCGCCGCGTAGATCCCGCGGTCGCCGGAACCGCCCGCGGCGGGGAGGGCGCCGAGGAACGTGTCGTCGAAGGTCAGCGTGCCGGAGATGGTCCCGGCCGCCTCGGCGGCGTCGGCGGCGGAGTTGCCCGGCGTCCCGTCATCGAAGGTCTTCGCGACGAACTCCGCGGTGTATTCATAAGCATAGACGGCGGCGGACGCAGGCGTGGCGAGCGCGCCCAGGGCGAGCGCCATGAACAATTTCTGCATAACTTTCCTCGATTTCTATTGAATTCGAAAAAATGCTACGCGACGTCGCGCCGAAGTCAATGACGTCGCCCGGCGCGGGGGCGGGGGCGGACGGCGCGGGGGCGGGGGGCGCCTCCGGCAAGCGGGCGACGCCGGGCTTGCGCCCCCGGGCCGCGGGCGATAAGGCCGCCTTAAGGTTTTTCCCTGCGCCCGAAAGGCCCCAAAGGCTTCCCCCCGAAAGGCTTGCCGATGTCCGCCCTCCTCTCCGCCATGGCCGAGGCCGCGTCCGCGCCCGGCTTCCCGCTCCTGGTCCTCGCCTGCGCGCTGGCGGGGGTGGTGCGCGGGTTTTCGGGCTTCGGCACGGCGCTGGTGTTCATGCCCGCGGCCACGGCGGTGCTGCCCGGCGCGGTGGCGCTGATGGCGCTGCAGGTGTTCGACACGCCCGGGGCGCTCAGCCTCGTGCCCAAGGCATGGAAGGACTGCGACCGGAAGGTGGTGGCGCGGCTCTCGGCCGGGTTCCTGCTGGGGGTCCCGGCGGGGGTGGCCCTGCTGGCGAGCCTCGACGCCGCCGCGCTGCGCTGGCTGATCGGGGCGATGGCGCTGGCGGCGGCGGCCGCGCTGGCCACGGGGCTGCGGCTGCCGCCGGGGCTGCCGGACTGGGTGGCGGCGCCGGTGGGGGCGGCCTCGGGCGTCTTCGCCGGGGTGGCGGGGCTGGCCGGGGTGCCGGTGGTGCTGTGGCAGCTGGCGCGCGACGAGGCGCCGGCGCGGATGCGGGCCACGATCATCGTGTTCTTCATGGTGGGCACCGCGCTCAGCTGCGCGACGCTGGCGCTGGCCGGGCTCGCGACGCTGCAGGCGCTCGCGCTCGGGCTGCTGCTGCTGCCGCCCTACATGCTGGCGATCCAGGGCGGGCGGCTGCTGTTCCCGCTGGCCCCCGAGGCCTGGTTCAGGCGCGCGGCCTTCGGGCTGATCACCGCCTCGGCGCTGCTGGGCCTGCCGCTCTGGGACTGACGCGCCCCTTCGCCCGGCCCCTCTTGCGTGCTACATCCCCCGCCAGGTCACAGCCCGGGAGAGCCCCATGCAGATGAACGAGATCAGCTTCGCCGCGCGCCCCCCGCTCGACAGCTATGGCGAGGGCGGCTTCAGCCTCGGGGGCGTGCGCCATGTCGGCTCGCTCGCGCTGCTGCCGACGCGGATGGAGGACTGGGCGGCGAAGGCCCCCGGCGAGGTCACGGCCGAGGCGCTGGCCCCCTTCATCGAAGCGGCCGGAGAGATCGACGTGCTGCTGATCGGCATGGGCGGCGACATCGCCTTCCCCGCCCCCGGCGCGCGCGAGGCGCTGGAGGCGGCGGGGATCGGGTTCGACCTGATGTCCACCGCCGCCGCCTGCCGCACCTACAACGTGCTGCTGGCCGAGGACCGGCGCGTCGCCGCGGCGCTGATCGCCGTCTGACGAGGTCTTGACGCGACGGGCCGGGCCGGGCCAGGCGCGCCCGCGCCTCATGACCGCCATGCGCCCCGTGCATCGGCCCCTGCATCGGCCCGTGCGCGGCGCCCCTTTTCCCGTGGCGGGCGCGACCTACATCGGGGGTCAGGGCGGCATCCCATCCTGCGGCGCCGGAACGCGCCTGCCGGATACCGCTTTAACATCGCCGCCGATGCGCTAATGTCCCCACCGACGGGCGCGCATCGCGGCGCGGGCGCCGCCCCGGACCCCGCCCCCGCGCGGGGACGCAGAATTCGGCCCCCCCCCCGGGCGGGCCAGACCGACAGGAGAGACCGCAATGGCTTTCGAACTTCCCGATCTTCCCTACGCCCATGACGCGCTGGCCGATCTCGGCATGTCCAAGGAGACGCTCGAGTATCACCACGACATCCACCACAAGGCCTATGTCGACAACGGCAACAAGCTGATCGAGGGCACCGAGTGGGCGGGCAAGTCGCTCGAGGACATCGTGAAGGGCACCTATGACGCGGGCGCCGTGGCCCAGTCGGGGATCTTCAACAACGCCTCCCAGCATTGGAACCACATGCAGTTCTGGGAGATGATGGGCCCGGGCGGCGCCGCGATGCCGTCGGAGCTGGAGAAGGCGATCGTCGACAGCTTCGGCTCGGTCGACGAATTCAAGTCGCAGTTCGCCGCCGCGGGCGCCGGCCAGTTCGGCTCGGGCTGGTGCTGGCTGGTCAAGGACGCCGACGGCGGCCTGAAGGTCACCAAGACCGAGAACGGCGTGAACCCGCTCTGCTTCGGCCAGACCGCGCTGCTCGGCTGCGACGTGTGGGAGCATTCCTACTACATCGACTTCCGCAACAAGCGCCCGGCCTACCTCACCAACTTCCTCGAGAAGCTGGTGAACTGGGAGAACGTCGCCTCGCGCATGTGATGCGCGCAAGGCCGGGGAACCTCCCCGGCGCGACGGAAACCGCGACGCCCCCGCCCCTTCGGCGGGGGCGTTCGCGTTTGCGCGGGGGGCGTCAGGCCGCGCGCGCGGCCCGGCGGCGGCGGCGCTCGGTCCGCGCCGCGTCGGCGGAGTAGAGCGCGAGGCCGACCCAGATCATCGGGAAGGCGATCATCCGCCAGAGGGTCGGCGCCTCGCCCAGAAGGTAGGCCATCAGCGCCTGCAGCGTGGGGTTGAGGTAGAAGATCATCCCCGCCGTCGACATCGGCAGCCCCCGCGCGGCGAGCGAATAGAGCGCCAGCGGCGCCCCGGTGATGACCCCCGAGGCCACCAGCAGCGCCGCCTCGGTCCAGGACCGCCCGAACGCCCCCGGCGCGCCGCCGGTGAAGTCGGTCCAGCCCCAGCCATGCGCCCCGATCAGCCAGGCGGCGGCGAGGGGGGCGAGCAGGATCACCTCGACCGTCACCGACACGATCGGCCCCGAGGCGCAGGCGCGCTTGATCATCCCGTAGGCGGTGAAGCTGAAGGCCAGCGCCAGCGGCGCCCAGGGCGGCGCCCCCGCGCCGTATCCCAGCACCGCCGTCGCCGCGGCGGCGAGGCCGATGGCGACGACCTGCATCGCGCGCAGCCGCTCGCCATAGAACAGCGCCCCGGCGGCGGTCATCACCAGCGGGAAGATGTAGTAGCCGAGCGCGGATTCCGCGACCCGCCCCGTTGTCACCGCCCAGATGAACAGGCCCCAGTTGACCGAGACCATGGCCGCGGACAGCGCGAGGCGGCGGACCTCCGCCCCGTCGCCCAGCGCCGCGCGCAGGCGCGGCAGGCGGCCCGTGAGCGCGCAGAACCCGGTGAAGAACAGCACCGACCACAGGGTGCGATGGGCCAGCACCTCGATCGGCGGCACATGCGCCAGCTGCACGTAATAGAGCGGCGACAGCCCCCAGATCATGCAGGCGGCCACCACGGCCAGCGCGGCGCTGCGGGGGGAAGGGGCGGCGTCCTGCATGGAGGCTCCGGGGCGGGCGGCGACAAGGCAGGCTTACTCTGGAACAGGCGGGGGAGGAAGGGGCGGGGGAGGAAGGGCCGCGGAAGGTAAGAGCGCGGGCCTCCGGGCGGCTGCGCCGTCCTGCGGCGGGGTGGCGGGGGCTGCCGCCCCCGGGCCCCGGCTCGAGGGGGCGGGGCCCCCTCGAACTCCCCCCTTGCGGCTTAGGACGCGGACTCATATCCCGGCAATCCAAATGCGGATGGATGCGAGCTTCAGGGCTGCGAGATAGTTGTCCGGTC
>NZ_JBOCEF010000036.1:50227-53424 GCF_050586345.1 Rhodovulum sp. DZ06 | reverse complement strand
TTTGGTTTGGGGGTTGTGGGGGGGGGGGGGGGGGTTGGGGGGGGGTGCGGGGGGGGGGGGGGGGGGGGGGGGGGAGGCCCCCCCCCCCCCCCCCCCCCCCACACCCCTCTCCCACCCGCTTGCGGGCGTCGCGCGGGGAGGCGGGCCGGGCGCCGCCGCTTCGCCCCGCCCGCCGCATCGCCCCGGAGACGACCCATGTTTCTTCTGCGTTTCGCGGTGAACCTCGTGATCGGCGCGCTGGCCGCGGCGCTGATCGCCGCGCCCTACATCGTGATGGCCGCCGCCCATGCCGAGCGGGGCACGGACGCGACGCAGCCCCCCGCCTACGGCATTGCGCTGATGGTCTGCGCGGCGGCCTGGGCGCTGTTCACGCTGCTCTACACCGCGTTTTCGGGGCGGGTGCTGCGGGCGCTGGGGCGGGGGCTGATCCTGTCGGGCGTCTCGGCGCTGTTCCTGCCGCTGCTGCCGGTGGCCTTCGCCGCCGACATCGCCGCCTTCGACCTGGCGGACATGGAAGGAGACGGGGTGGTGTGGATCCTCGCCGCCGGGGGCTCGCTGCTGTCCTGGTTCCTGGTCATCGCGATCGCCTGGATCCCGGTGCTGCTGGGGGTGGTGCTGGTCCTCGCCGCCCGCGACGCGCCGCCGGTTCCGCGCCGGGAGGGCTGAGGCCCCCCGCGGCGCGCCGAGCGCCCCCGCCCGCGCGAGGCTGGGGCCCGCCCCCCCGCGGCGCACCCGCCCCTGCCCCCCGGGCCTTGACCCCCGGGCGTGCGCGTGCCATCCGCAGCGCGGATCTTTCACGCGCTTCCCCGGAGGGCCTCATGGGCTTCAAATGCGGCATCGTCGGCCTGCCGAACGTCGGCAAGTCCACCCTGTTCAACGCCCTGACCCGCACCGCCGCGGCGCAGGCCGCCAACTTCCCCTTCTGCACCATCGAGCCGAATGTGGGCGAGGTGGCGGTGCCGGACGCGCGGCTCGACGCCCTCGCCGCCATCGCCGGCAGCAAGGAGATCATCCCAACCCGCCTGACCTTCGTGGACATCGCGGGCCTGGTGAAGGGCGCCTCGAAGGGCGAGGGGCTCGGGAACCAGTTCCTCGCCAATATCCGCGAAGTGGACGCTGTGGCCCACGTGCTGCGCTGTTTCGAGGATGACGACGTCACCCATGTCGAGGGCCGCGTGGACCCGATTTCCGACGCCGACACCATCGAGACCGAGCTGATGATCGCCGATCTCGACAGCATCGAGCGGCGCCTCGCCAACCTGTCGCGCAAGCTGCGCGGCGGCGACAAGGAGGCGGTGGCGCAGGACCGCCTGCTGCGCGCGGCGAAAGAGGCGCTGGAAGACGGCCGCCCGGCCCGCACGGTCGAGGTGGACGCCGAGGACGAGAAGGCCTGGGGGATGCTGCAGCTGCTGACCTCGAAGCCGGTGCTCTACGTCTGCAACGTCGAGGAAAGCGCCGCCGCCGAGGGCAACGCGCTGTCGGCGAAGGTCGCCGAGATGGCCGCCGCCCAGGGCGCCGGCTGCGTGGTGATCTCGGCCGCCATCGAGGAGGAGCTGAGCCAGCTCGCCGACGAGGACGCCGCGGAATACCTCGAGGAAATGGGCCTCGAGACCCCCGGTCTCGACCGCCTGATCCAGGCGGGCTACGAGCTGCTGGAGCTGCAGACCTATTTCACGGTCGGCCCGAAGGAGGCCCGCGCCTGGACGATTTCGAAGGGCACGAAGGCGCCGCAGGCGGCGGGCGTGATCCACGGCGATTTCGAGCGCGGCTTCATCCGCGCCGAGACCATCGGCTATGACGACTACATCGCCTTCAAGGGCGAGCAGGGCGCCAAGGAAAATGGCAAGATGCGCGCCGAGGGCAAGGCCTACGAGGTCGCCGACGGGGACGTGCTGCACTTCCTGTTCAACGCCTGACCGGCGGCCCGGGCCGGGCGGCGGCGGCGGTGGCCGCCCCCCGCCCCGGGTATCTTCCAAGTCGTTGAAACACCAATTTTTAACCAGAAATACGTCCCCGACTTCACCTTTCCGAAATGCTGGCGCGGTATCAAGACGCCGAGTGAGTGGAAGGAGTGCTTGAGATGGACATCGGCGTCGCGCCCCCCCTGACCGTCGGCTTCATCGTCGGCGCCTCGGCCGCGGCCGGGACCCTGGTTCTCGGCGGCGGCGTGCTGGGCGCGTTCCTGGCCTATTCCCTGGTCGGTGCGGCCGGGATCGTCGGCGGCGCGATGCTGGCCGCGCACCGGCTCTCCGATGATGGCGACGATGACGACGCCCGGGTCCGCAAGCGGCAGGAGGAAGCCGAGCTTCATCCCTATGCGCAGGCCGCCTTCGCCGGCGCCCGCGCCCCGGGCCGCTGACGCCCCACCCCTTTCCGGACCGAGATGGGCGGCCCGCCGCCCGGAACGCCGCGGCGGAGCCCTGCGGCCGTGGAGCCCTGCGGCGGCGCGACTGCCGCGCGGCGGCGGCGGCGCGGCGGCCAGCACGGCGGCCACTACGGCGGCGCAATGGGTCGCCCAGCACGGCGCCGCGGCGACAGGGCGAAACGACCGGGCGGACCAGCGCGAAGTGGACCGGCGTGGGTTGGACCACCGTGGGTTGGATCACTGGCGGGGACGCGGCGGCGGGGTGAACCACGGTGAGATGGACCATGGCGGGGAGACGGCGGCGGGACGACCGTCCGCGCGCCGCCGACGCCGTCCCCCTTCCGGCGACGCTCCGGCCCGGCGCCATCACCGATCCGGCGGGACGACCGCCACGCTCGAACGCCCGGCCTCGCGCCGGGCGTCGGCGTTTTCCCCCTCGCCTTCCGCGGCCGCGCCAGGCGGCGCCGACCAGGCCCCCCTTCCGACAGGTCGCGAGGCGTCGGGGGCGCGGTTGAATTCGTCGGTCGAAAGCGTCCAAGGCTTCCACGGAGCGGCGGCGGGAGGCGTCTGCGTGGATGGCCATGTGGGGGGGGGCTGGCGCGCGGGGCGCGCTCTGTCCACGCCGTCCTGCATCGGCCGCCCCGCGCGCCGGGTCATGTAATGGCCCGGGACGCCTGCCCCGACGCCTGGAGCGCCATCCGCCGCCGACGGGCGGTTGGCGACGCGCCTCGGGCCCCGGCGATCGGGCGCCAGCGGTCAGACCCCGGCGAACAGCCGGCGGCGGTCAGACTCGGCGGACTGGTGACGACGATCAGCTGGCGGCGATCAAGCT
>NZ_JBOCEF010000036.1:0-50127 GCF_050586345.1 Rhodovulum sp. DZ06 | reverse complement strand
CCGGCGGACGGATGGCGACGGTCAGCCGGCGGCGGCCAAGCTCCGGCGGACGGATGGCGACGGTCGGCCGGCGGCGGTCAAGCTCCGGCGGACGGATGGCGACGGTCAGCCGGCGGCGGCCAAGCTCCGGCGGACGGATGGCGACGGTCGGCCGGCGGCGGCCAAGCTCCGGCGGACAGGTGGCGACGATCAGCCGACGGCGGTCAGGCTCCGGCGGACAGGTGGCGACGGTCAGCCGGCGGCGATCAAGCTCCGGCGGACGGGTGGCGGCGGACAGGGTGGCGGGGCCGGCCGAGGACGCGCGGGCGCCCATGGGCGCCGCCCGGCGCCGACGCGCGCCCCGGCGCCCCGCGCGCGTCGCCGGAGGTCCGTCCTCGTCGCCGGGTTTCCGGGCGTCGCCCCCATCGCCCCGGCGCGCCGGCGCCCGGGGGCCCACCGGCGGCGGATCATGGGCGGGCGGCGAGCGGCGCCGGGCGGCCCGGCCGCGCTCTCCCGGCGCAGCGCTCTCCCGGCGCCGCGCCGACGGGCGCCGCGCTGACGGGGGCCGCCGCTCAGCCCCAGCCCCGGGGCCCGGCGGCGACCGGCGGCCCGCCGGGTCCGGGCCGCGGATCGCCGCGGCCCCCGACCGGCCCCAGCACCGGGCGCAGGCCCGCGCCCGGCGCCGCCCGCGCCGGTCCCTGCCGCCCCGCGTCCTCGCGTTCCGCGGGGCGCGCGGGACGCCCCGGCGCCGCCGTCTCCAGCCCCTGCGCCGTCCAGCGCGCCTGCCAGCGGCGCGGCGGGGCGAGCCGGGCGCGCAGAAGCTCCAGCGTCCAGGCGGGCGGGCGGGCGGGCGGCCCGTCCCCCCGGGCCGCCGCGCCGGTCGCCCCCCCGGCGCGCGCGCCTGCGCCCCCTCCTGCGCGTCCCCCTGCCCCGGCCGCGCCGTCCCCAGGCCCGGCCCGGCGCGCGGCCGCGCGTGCGGCCTCCGCCCCGGCCATCTCGGTCCCGGCCATCTCGATTCCGGCCGCCTCCATCCCGGCCGCCCCCGCCCCGCCTTGCGGCCCCGGGTCCGGCGCGGCGGCCAGCCCGGGCCGCGGCCCGCGCCGCCCCGCGCCCTCCCGCGCCGCGGGGGCCAGCGACCAGCGGGTCTCCACCCCCTGCGCGCCGCCCGCGCCGGGGGTCAGCAGCAGGACCAGCGGCGCCGCGCCGCCGCGCCCGGCCGCGCGCAGCGCCTCGGCCCCCGCCTCGGCCGCCAGGTGCAGCCGCCGCACCGGGGTCAGGCCCGGCAGGGTCTCCAGCTCCGCCACCACCAGCGGCACGGCGCCCGAGCGCAGCGCCTCCTCCGCGATCCACAGCGTCTCGGCCGCGCGGGTCGGGACGGCGAGCGCAAGGCGCGCCGGGTCGAAGAAGGGCGCCAGCCCGTCGGGGTTCAGCCGCCCCTCGGCATGGGCGGGGCGGATCCACAGCACCGGGCCGCCCAGCGCGCGCAAGGCCGCGCCGCCGTCCACGAGATCGATCTGCCCCATCCCGGCCCCCGCCCCGGCCCCCGCCCCGGCCCCGGACAGCGCCCCCATCCGGCCCGCGACCATCGCCGCCAGCGCCAGGCGCGCGGGGCCGCAGATCTCGTGCGCGCGGCCGAGCGCCAGGGGCGGGGGGGCGGCGTCCTCCCCCGCCTGCCCCGCCTCCCCCGTCCCGAACCAGGCCAGCGCCGGCCGCGCCGCAACCCGCCCGCGGGTCAGTTTGACCAGGTCCTGACGTGCCATGCCCCGCACCTCCGTGCCGCTGCGATTCCCATATGTTCTATTTTTGTTCTAGCACGTCTCCACCGGCCGCCCCAGCCCCCGGAGACGAGACAGGCGCGGCGCCCGCCGCCGGGACCGCCGCGCCTGCCGCACGCTCTCCATCCGCGCCCCCGGCCCGAAAGGCGCGGCGCGGCCGGGCGGCGCGGGGGCCCTGCGCCCCCCAAGCCCGGACGCCGCGCCCCCCCGCCTGAGCCCCTCAGCCCGCCAGCGCCGCCGCGGCCCGGGCGATCACGCCTTCCTCGTCCGTCTCGATCACCAGCGCCCGGCAGGCCGAGCCGGGGGCCGAGATCTCGCCCGCCCCCGCATCATTCGCGCCCGCGTCCAGGTCCAGCCCGAGCCAGCCCAGCGCGGCGCAGATCCGCGCCCGGATCGCCGCCGACCGCTCGCCGATCCCGGCGGTGAACACGATCCCGTCCACCCCCTGCAGCGCCGCGGCGAGGCTGCCGATCTCCCGCGTCGCGCGGTGCACCCAGATGTCGATCGCCCGCGCGGCCCCCGCGCTGCCGCTCTCCAGCAGCGCGCGCATGTCGCCGCTCTCGCCCGACAGGCCCAGCAGCCCGGACTTGCGGTAGAGAAGGTTCGAGACCGCCTCCTCGGACCAGCCCTCGTTCTCCATCAGGTGGAACACCACGCCCGGGTCCATGTGCCCGCAGCGGGTCGACATCACCAGCCCGTCGAGCGGCGAGAACCCCATGGTCGTCGCCACCGACCGCCCGCCCTTCATCGCGCACATCGAGGCGCCGGAGCCGAGATGCGCCACGATCACCCGCCCGGCCAGCAGCTCCGGCGCCTGCGCCGCAAGCTTGCGCGCGATCGCCTCGTAGCTCAGCCCGTGGAAGCCGTAGCGGCGGATGCCCTGGCCGTACATCTCGTAAGGAAGGCCGTAGGCTTCGACCTCGGGGGCCATGGTGCGGTGGAAGGCGGTGTCGAAGCACGCCACCTGCGCCGCGCCCGGGAAGGCCGCCTGCGCCGCGCGCACGCCCGCGAGGTTGAAGGGCTGGTGCAGCGGCGCGAATTTCTCGTAGCCCGCGAGGTAGTCGAGCGCGTCCGCGTCGAGCAGCGCGGGGGCGGAGAACCGCTCGCCCCCGTGCACCACGCGGTGGCCGACGGCTTCCATGGTCGCGCCGTGCAGCTCCTCTCGCACCGCCGAGAGCGCGACGGCCAGCGCCGCGCCCTGGTCGGCGGCGGCGGCGGGGTCCAGCGCCTCTTCCCGCGTGCGGCCGGGGGTCTTGAGGCGCATCCGAGGGGAGGGTCCGCCCACGCCTTCCACCGCGCCGGTTTCCAGCGGCGCGTCGGGGGCGTCCGGGTCATAGAGCCCGAACTTGAGCGAGGAGGACCCGGCGTTGAGGGTCAGGATGCGGCGGTCGGACATGGGGACGGCTCCGGCGGTTCGGCCATGGGGGAAGGAAGGGGCGGGCGCCAGCGTGTCATGACGCGGCGCAGCATCCAAGCGGCGCCGCTGCGGCGAAGCGCGGCGGCGGGGCGGGCGGCGGGGCGGGCGGCGGGGCGGGCGGCGGGGCGTCGGGCGCCGCCGCCCCCGCCACCGGGCGGAAAGGTCGCTCCCCCCGGGCGATTGGTTGCGCCGGGACGCCGTTTGGGGCATTCAGGCGCGTGAATTCGCATCCCCATCGCCGCTTGACCCCCGGGAGCCCCCAGCGATGACCGACATCCTCCGCCGCATGCTTCAGGACCGCGACTGGCTGCTCGCCGACGGCGCCACGGGCACGAACCTGTTCACCAAGGGCCTGCCCCATGGCGACGCGCCCGACGCCTGGAACCTGGAGAATCCCGACGCGATCCGCTCGCATTACCGGGACTTCATCGAGGCCGGCTCGGACATCGTGCTGACCAACACCTTCGGCGGCACCGCCAACCGGCTCAAGCTGCACCAGCTCGACGGCAAGGTGCAGGAGATCAACGAGGCCGGCGCCCGCCTGCTGCGCGCCGAGATCGAGGCCGCGGGCCGCGAGATCGTCTGCGCCGGGTCGGTCGGCCCGACGGGCGACCTGTTCCAGCCGGTCGGGGACCTGTCCTACGAGGACGGCGTGGCCGCCTTCACCGCGCAGATGCAGGGCCTGAAGGATGGCGGCGCGGACCTGGTGTGGATCGAGACCATGTCCGCGACGGACGAGATCGAGGCCGCGCTCGAGGCCGCCGACAAGGTCGGCATCGCCGCCGTCACCACCATGTCCTTCGACACCAACGGCCGCTCGATGATGGGGGTCACGCCGACCGATCTCGGGAAGCTCGCGCATACCTGCGCGCACCACCCCGTCGCCTGGGGCGGGAACTGCGGCACCGGCGCGCCGGACCTGCTGATCGGGCTGCTCTCGGCCTCGGCCGAGATCACCGATGGCGACCTGATCATCTGCAAGGCCAATTGCGGCATCCCGGAATATGTCGACGGCGCGATCCGCTACTCGGGCACCGAGGCGCTGATGGCCGATTACGCGTGCCTCGCGCGCGATCTCGGGGCCCAGGTGATCGGCGGCTGCTGCGGCACCAAGCCCGAGCATATCAAGGCGATGAAAGAGGCGCTGGAGACGCGCCCGCGCGGCGCGACGCCGACGCCCGAGCAGATCATCGAGACGATCGGCGACGTCACCGGCTCGACCATGGACCTGCTGTCGGCCGCCGCGGCGCCGGAAGGCCGGGGCGGGCGCGGCCGTCGCCGCCGGGGCTGATCGCCCCGCCCCGGGGGCCGCGACCGGCCCGCACGAGGGCTGCACGAGGATGGCACGAGGACTGCAGAAAGGCCCCGCGAGGGGCCTTTTTCATGCCCGCGTCCCGGCCCCGCGGGGCGGCCCCGCCACGTCCCGCGGGGCGGCCCGCGCGCCGCCCCGCGCCGCTGGCGGCGATACCTGCACCGTTTCCCGAAAATTGTGATACCATCCCACCCCGTGGAGGGCCATTTCGCCCCTCTCGCGGACTGAAGGGGACTGTTCATGCGCACACTTGCAGCCGCGGGGATCGCGGCATTGCTTGCCGGACCGGCTTTCGCGGTCAACGTTCTGACCGAGGATTTCGACGGGACCGTCGACCCGTCCATCGGCGGCGCCGGGACCGTGACGCCCGTTCTGGGCTATGCCGGGATCGGCGGCTTCGCGGGGAACTTCCTGCTCAACAACCAGACGGCAGGCGTCGCCACCACCGTCTCGCTCTCGGGCCTCGCGGCCCATACCACCATGACCATCGGCTTCGACCTCGCGCTGATCGACAGCTGGGACGGGAACGGCGGACGCGCCAACGGGCCCGACTGGTTCAACCTCGTGCTCGACGGGGTCGAGCTGCTGGAGGTCTCGGTCGATTTCACCGGCACGGCGAACGAGACGATCCCGGCCGAGGCGACCTACACGCTCGAGGACACCGAGGCCTACGGCTCCACGAGCTGGGCGGACAACGCCTTCGCCGTGTCGATCACCGTGGCCCATAGCGGCGCGACCGCGGCGCTGTCGCTGTTCGCGGACGGGTCGGGCTACCAGGCCGGGTCGGACGAGTACTGGGCGGTGGACAACCTGACGGTGGACATCAACGAGGTCGGCGGACCGCAGGACGTGCCCCTGCCCGCGGCGGCCCCGCTGCTGCTGCTCGGGCTCGGCGGGCTCGCCGCCCTGCGCCGCCGGGGCTGAGGCGCCCGCGCCGAAATGCGAAGGCCCCGCCGGGAAACCGGCGGGGCCTTTTGGTTTGCGCGCGCGGGGCGCCGCGGGCCGGGGGAAGGGCGCGGTGCGCCCGGGCGGGCGGGCCGATGCGGTCCCGAAGGGGCCGCGAGGGCCGCACGCTCCCCCCGCCAGCCATTCCAGGCGCGCCCCCAGCCCGGGGATGGGAGGGGGAGCGCGAGGGGGAGGGAAGGGGGCGAGCCCCCTTCCCTCCCCCTCGCATATCA
This sequence comes from Rhodovulum sp. DZ06, assembly GCF_050586345.1. Lineage (NCBI taxonomy): Bacteria > Pseudomonadati > Pseudomonadota > Alphaproteobacteria > Rhodobacterales > Paracoccaceae > Rhodovulum > Rhodovulum sp. DZ06. The sequence goes on along the minus strand of NZ_JBOCEF010000036.1, from coordinate 44,466 downwards.
CGCGGGAACCAACCCGCGCGCCTCCAGCAGCGCCTTCGGCTCGGGATCCCGCCCGCGGAAGGCGCGATACGCCTCCGCCGGGTCCTGCCGCCCGCCCGCGGTCAGCACCGCCCCGGCGAAGCGCCCGGCGACATCGGCGTCGAACACGTCCCCCGCCTCCTCGAAGGCCCGGAACGCGTCCGCATCCATCACCTCGGCCCAGAGATACGAGTAATACCCCGCCGAATACCCGTCGCCCGAGAAGACATGCAGGAAATGCGGCGCGGCATGCCGGGAGCGGATCGCGGCGGGCATCCCGATCCGGTCCAGCACCTCCGCCTCGAAGACCTGCGCGTCGAACCCCTCCAGCGCGCCCGCCTCCAGCAGGTGCGCCTCGAGGTCCACATAGGCCGAAGCGAGGTATTCGCAGGTCGCGAAGCCCTGCCCGAAATTCTCCGCCCCGCGCACGCGCTCGGCCAGCTCGGCCGGGATCGGCTCGCCGGTCTCCACGTGCCGCGCATGGGCCGAGAGGATCTGCGGCGTCAGCAGCCAGCGCTCGAAGATCTGGCTCGGCAGCTCCACGAAGTCCCGCGCCACGCTGGTCCCGGACACGAAGGGATGCTTCACATCCGACATCAGCCCATGCAGCGCGTGCCCGAATTCGTGGAACAGGGTCCGCGCATCATCGAGCGTCAGCAGCGTCTCCTCCCCCTCCGGCGCCTCGGCGAAGTTCATCACGTTGATGACGACGGGGCGGATGTCCTCGTTCCCCAGCGCCTCCTGGCTGGTCAGCGCCGACATCCAGGCGCCCGAGCGCTTCGAGGACCGCGCGAACGGGTCCATGATGAAGGTCCCGACCGCCTTGTCCCCGCGCCTGACGGCGAAGGCCTCGGCCGAGGGATGGTGCATGGCCGCGCCCTCGACCGCCTCGAACGAGAGGCCGAACAGCCGCGTCGCGGTGTCGAAGGCGGCCTCGCGGATCCGGCCCAGCGGCAGGTACGGCTTGATCTCCGCCTCGTCGAGGTCATGGCGGCGCTTGCGCAGGATCTCGGCGTAATAGCGCCAGTCCCAGGGCTGGAAGTCGTCCAGCCCGTCGAGTTCCGCGGCCAGCGCGCGCAGCTCGGCCTCTTCCTCCGCCGCGCGGGCCAGCGCCGGGCCGCGCACGCGGTCCAGCAGGTCGCGCACGTTTTCGGGCGACCCGGCCATCTGCGGCTTGAGCTTGAAGTCCGCGAAGGTCCTGAAGCCCAGCAGCCGCGCCTTCTCGCTCCGCAGCTTCAGGATCCGGGCGATCAGCGGGCGGTTGTCGGTCGCCTCGGTGAAGACCGGCGCGCCGGTCCCGCGGGCGGTCCAGGCGCGCCAGGCCTTCTCGCGCAGATCGCGCCTGGCGCTGAAAGTCAGGAACGGATCGACCAGCGAGCGCGAGAGGGTGATGACCCAGCCCGCCTTGCCCCGGTCCTTCGCCGCCCGCGCCGCGGCCTGGCGCAGGAAGCCGGGACAACCCTCGAGCTCGGCCTCGTCGGTGATCTCCAGCCCCCAGGCGGCCTCGTCGGCCAGCACGTTCTGCCCGAAGGCGGCGCCGAGTTCCGCAAGCTCCGCCGCGATCTCGGCCATCCGCGCGCGCGGGGCGCCCGAGAGCATGGCGCCAGAGCGCAGGAACCCGTCGCGATAGAGCTTCAGGACGCGCGCCTCTTCCTCGTCCAGCCCGCCCTCGTCGATCTTCGCGGCGCGGCCGGCGAGGCGCGAATCCATCCAGACGGACGCGGAATGGCGGGCCAGCTTCGGCGCGATCTCCCGCTCCACCGCGCGGATGTCTTCATCCGAGCAGGTCCCCGCCAGGGTCCAGAACGCCGAGGCCAGCCGCCCCAGCCGCCGCCCCGAGCGTTCCAGCGCGCCGATCACGTTGGCGAAATCGGGCGCGGCGGCGTCCGAGGCGATGCGCTCCACCTCGGCGGCGTGGTCCTCGATCGCGGCGGCGAAGGCGGCGCGGAAATCGGCGGCCCGAACCGCGTCCCACGGCGGAAGACCAAAGGGCAGCGCGGTCCAGTCCTGCGCGAAGACATCGGCGGAAATCGCGGCGTCGTCAGTGTCGATCATCCGAGGGGGGACCTTTTGCGAAAGTAAGCGCGCCGGTCAGGGGCGCGCGGGGGATTGTCTTGACCCGGGACATATGGCCTTGATGCTGACGCGGCAATGCACTGGCTGCAACAGGGGACCGCAGGGCGGGCGTGCCGGGAGGGAGAACGCCCCACGCCGACCCGCGGGTTTGGTTAGAGATGAATATTGAAGCGGACGTCGCATCGGGGGCGCATTCAGCCCCGACGATGACCATAACGGCGATGGGCGCCGCGCTTGTGCGCGGCCCCGACGGCATTTCCATTTCCACGCTTGGCGCGAAATCCGTCGCCATGCTGGCCTTCGTCGCGTTGCAGCCGGGCCAGGCGGCGTCGCGCGACGCGCTGGTGGAACTCCTCTGGCCGCGCTCGGACGCCGAGCAGGGCCGCGCGTCGCTGCGCCAGGAATTGCGGCGGATGAAGAAGGCGATGGGCCCGGTCTTCGAGGCCGCGCTCGACACCCCCTCGGGGCAGGTGGCGCTGCGCCCCGGGCGGGTGTTCATCGACGCGGCCGCGCTGGAAGAGGCGGCGGAATCGCGCGACAGCGCCGGGCTGGCCGCCGTGCCGACGCTTTATGGCGGGCCGTTCCTCGCCCCCCTCGCGGTGGCCGAGACGCCGTTCCAGGACTGGCAGGCCGAGACCAATTCGCGGCTTGAAGAGGTGACCGTCGAGGCGCTGCTGCGCCTGATGCTGCTGGACGAGGCGGCCGGGCGGCTCGACCGCGCGGCCACCGCCGCGCGCACGCTGCTGGGGATCGACCCGTTCCAGGAGGATGTCCACGCCTCGCTGATCCGCATCCATGCCGCGGCGGGGCGCATCGGCGCCGCGCGCCAGCAGCTGGAGCGCTGCCGCAAGCTGTTCATGGAGGAGCTGGACGAGGACCCGGGCCCGCAGCTCGCCGCCCTGATCCCGGACGCGCGCGGGCGGCGCGCGGCGGCGCAGTCCGGGGCCAAGACCCCCGTGCGCCCCACCGCCCCCCTGCCCGGCCGCCCGACCCCGGTCCATGCCGGCCCGCGCCGGGCGCTCGCCGCCCTGTCGGTGCGCGCGGCGGACAAGGGCGACCCGGAGATGTCGGCCCTGGCCGCCCAGGTCGCCGCGTCGATCATGAACCAGCTCGGGCCGGGCTGCTGGCTGGGCGTCGCGCTGCCCGACGCGCTGCGCGCGGCAGGCGAGGACACCGGCGGGCTGCTGGACCGCGCCACCTGCGTCGCGGACGTGGCGCTGAGCCGCGCCGGGGACCGGCTGCGCGCCGACCTTTCGGTGCTCGGGCGTCCCGACGGGGCGGTGCGCCGGGCCGAGACGATCGAGGCCGCGCAGGATGACGAGCTCGCCCCCGCCGTGGCGCTGGCCCGGCGCGCGGCCGCCGCGCTCGGGGCCGCGTTCATGGACGCGGCCGAGGCGGAGGCCGAGCTTGAAGGCAACGCGGCGGGCGCCGACGGCTGGTCGGCGCTGATGCGCGCCAACCGGCTGATGCGCGAAAGCGACCCGGCGGCGCTGACTGAGGCGCACGCGCTGCTGGAATCGCTGGTGCGGGCCGAGCCGGACTTCACCGAGGCGCTGTGCCTCGCCTCGGTCGCGCACATGGCCGAGATCCGGCTGGGCCTGTCCGACGCCCCGCGCGAGTCGATGTTCCGCGCGCGCGAGCTGGCGCTGCGGGCGGTCAAGCGCCGCCCCGACGCCGCCTGGCCGCATTACGCGCTGGGGCTGGCGACCTCGCTGGCCGAGGATCCGCTGGCGGCGCAGTCGCAGCACCTGCACGCGCTGCGCCTGGCGCCCGGCTTCGCCCCGGCGATGGGCGAGGTGGCGCGCGGGCTGGCGCTGGCCGGGGACCGGGCCGAGGCCGAGCTCTGGGCCGCGCGGGCGCTGGAGAGCGGGCCGTCCGATCCCTGCACCGCCGACTGGCTGCACGCCCGCGCCGCGGCGCGCTTCGCGGGCGGGGACCATGCCGGGGCCGCGGCGGCGGCGGCCGAGGCCGAGGCCGCGCGCCCGGGCTGGGTTCCGGCGCAGGCGCTGCTGGCGGCGGCGCTGCGCGCGGGCGGGGACGGCGCGGGGGCGGACCGGGCCGCGTCGCGGGCCGCCTCGGCGCCGCGCCCGTTCTCGGCCGCCGCGCTCGAGGCGCTGCACCCCTTCGCCGACCGCGCCCTGACCGACGCGCTGATCGCCGAGCTGCCGCGGGGCTGAGACCCGGCCCGCCCGCCCGGCGGGCGGCGAGGTCCGCGGACGCCCCGCCCCGGGGGCGCGCCCCAGGGGCACGCTCCGCGGGCGCGGCGGGAACCGAAAAGGGCGCCGCCGGTTTCCCGGCGGCGCCCTTTTAGCAGGCGCGGGCCTTCGCGGCCCGGATGGCGGCGGCGACGACTGCCCGGCAGCGGCGACTACGTTCCCGGCGGCGCGGCCGGGCCGTCCTCAGGCCGGGTGCGTCCGGCGGCGGCGCAGCTGCACCACCCCCATCACGCCCAGCGCGCAGGCCAGCGCCGGGGCGACGACGCCCGGGGCGATCATCGCCGCGCGGGGCGCGACCGGCGCGGCCTCGCCCGTCGGTTCGGACAGCGCCTTGAAGGCGGCGCGGTCAAGATCCTGCGCATAGGCGGCGGCGACCGCCTGCGCGTCGATCAGCGTCCCCCGCGGCGCGGCGTCGAAGACCGCGAGCCCGGCGGAGAGCGGCGCGGCCTGGGCCCCGGCGGCGAGAATGACCGCCAGCGCGGCCGATGCGGCGAATACGGCAGGTTTCAACATAAAATGGCTCCTGCTTCCGGGTCGGAAGCCAACACGTGATCCAAGGACGCGGGGGCGCGGACGGATCGGCGAAACGACTCGTCCCTCGCGTGCAATCACTGTGTCAGTCATGACGTGACCGGCGCGTGATCGCAATGCTGCATTGCATGATTTTTCTGATGCGGCGCAAAATACCCGGGCGAAGACCCGGGCCGGGCGGGGGCGGGCGCTCAGTCCTCGCCGTCCTCCTCCGCCGCGTCTTCATCGCGCCCGCCCCGGAAGCCGGTGGCGACGAGGTACATCTCGGCGCTGTCCTTGCGGCTGGCGTCGGGCTTGAAGTGCATCACCTTGGCGAAGTCCTTCTTGAGCATGGCCAGAAGCTCGCCTTCCGCCCCGCCCTGCAGCACCTTGGCGGCGAAGGACCCGCCCGGGGTCAGCACGTCGCGCGCGAACCAGGCGGCCGCCTCGCACAGCGCGATGATCCGCAGGTGGTCCGTCGCCCGGTGCCCCGAGGAGGCCGCGGCCATGTCCGACAGCACGATGTCCGCCGGGCCGCCCAGCGCCTTCTTCACCACCTCGTCCGCGCCTTCATCGAGGAAATCGAGCTGGATCGCGGCGGCGCCCGCCAGCTGCTCGACCTCCTGCAGATCGACGCCGAGCACGGACCCCTGCGGCCCGCGCCCTTCGCCCAGCGCGTTGACCCGCGGCACGGCGACCTGCATCCAGCCGCCCGGCGCGCAGCCGAGGTCGACGACCCGCATCCCGGGTTTCAGCAGCCGGTACTTGTCGTCGATCTGCAGAAGCTTGTAGGCCGCCCGACCGCGATAGCCGTCGCGCCTGGCCGCCTGCACATAGGGGTCGTTCAGCTGCCGTTCCAGCCAGAGGGTCGAGGAGATCTTGCGTCCCTTGGCGGTCTTCACCCGGGTCTTCAGGTCGCGCTGCCCGCGCCCCGAGGTGTTCTTGGTCCCGGCGCCCTTGCCGGCGCCCTTGCCGGCGCCGCCGCCCGATTTCGATGCGGTCATCCGCGATCCGTCCTTTCGCCCCACATCAGGGAGTAGAGAAGCCCCTCGCGCAGGCCGCGGTCGGCGACCCGCAGACGGTCCACCGGCCAGAGGCGCAGGATGGTCTGCAGGATGGCCGAGCCGGCGATCACCAGCTGCGCGCGGTCGGCGCCCACGCCCGGATGGCCCCGGCGCCCGACGGGGCCGAGGTCTATAAGCTCGCTGACCATGGAGTCCACCGCCTGCCGCTCCAGCCAGATGCCGTCGACCTTGGAGCGGTCATAGCGCTGGAGGCCGAGATGCAGCGCCCCGAGGGTCGTGACCGTGCCCGAGGCGCCGATGATCTGCAGGCCCGGCAGGCGCTTCTGCCAGCTCTCGTCCTCGTAAGGCAGGAAGCCCTGGATGTGCTCCTCGAACAGCCAGGACATCAGCGCGTAACGCTTGCGGTCGTCGACCACGTCGGCGAAGGCGTCGTTGAGGGTGGCGACCCCGAGGGGGGCCGAGATCCAGTCCACGATCCGCGCCCGCGCCCGGCGGCGCAGCTCGGAGCGCGCGCGGCCCGCGCGGCCCGGGGCCAGCGCCATGATCATCGACTGGCGTTCTTCCGGGTCGAGCCCCGCGAGGTCCATGCAGATGAGTTCCGTCGAGCCGCCGCCGATGTCGAACACCATCAGCGTCTCGGCCGCGGGATCGAGCAGCGGCGCGCAGCCCGCAAGCGCCAGGCGCGCCTCCTGCTCGGGGGTGATGCATTCCATCTCGAGGCCGGTTTCGCGCCGCACCCGGCGCAGGAAGGCCCGGCCATTGGCGGCGCGGCGGCAGGCCTCGGTGGCGATGACGCGGGATCTGACCGGGCCGTGGCGGCGGATCTTGGCGGCGCAGATGCGCAGCGCCTCGATGGTGCGGTCCATGGCGACGGGCGAGAGGGCGCCGGTGCGCTCCACCCCTTCCCCGAGGCGCACATTGCGCGAGAAGGCGTCGAGCACGGTGAAATGCCCGCCATCGGGTTCGGCGACCAGCAGGCGGCAGTTGTTGGTGCCGAGGTCGAGCGCAGCATAGCGCCGGCCGCGCGTCGCGGCCGGTTTGCGCGGCTGGCGCGCAGGGTCTGCTGGCTCTCCGGACAAGGCGTTCAACGCTTGGGCTCCCAAGTGCGTCCAGTGGGGCGCGTCCCGTGACGCCCGGCCGCATGCCGGGCATCATCCAGAGGTATCCGAGGGAGAGGAGAGGGGCAAGCGCCGCGCCGGTTTCGCCGGTGTTTCGCGGGGGTTCCGCTACGGAGGGGGGCGGAGGCCGCCGCCGGGACGCGGGGGGGAGGGGAAAGTTCGACGCGCAGGGGGTCGAGGCGTATTGAGGCGGCAGGGCGAGGGCCAGGACGGACGCGGCAGGCCGGGCGGCGTGCCTGGCTGCGCCGCCTTGAGAACCCGAGCCGCAGCCCTCGCCGCGCCCGCCGCCCGGCTCAGGCCCGCAGGTCGAACCCGGCCGCAGCAACCAGCGGCCGCGCGTCCTGCGCCACCCCGAAGATCACCTCGCCCGCGCCCTCGATCCGCAGCGTGTCGCCGGACCCGAGGGTCACCAGCCGCGCGCCATCGTCGCTCTCCTCGATCGAGACCGGGTCTTCGGCCATCAGGATCACGCGCGCGCCTTCCTCGACCCGCAGCACGTCCGCGCCGTCGCCGGCGCCGAAGACCACCTTCGCCTCCGCCTCGGCCACCACCACCAGGTCGTCGCCCGCGCCGCCGGTCACCGCTTCGAACACCCCGCCCTGCACCGAGATCACGTCGTCGCCCGCGCCGCCGTCGATCACCCCGCCGGTCGCCGCGGTCACGTTCAGAACGTCCCGCCCGGCGCCGCCGCGGACCGCCGTCGCGCGCTCGGCCGCCACGTTCAGCACGTCATCCCCCGCGCCGCCGCGCAGGTCGGCGCGCCCGGCCGCGACCGTCAGCACGTCGTTCCCGTCGCCGCCATCCACCTCGGCCTGCGCCGCGATCACCGCCAGCGCGTCGTCGCCGGTCCCGCCCGAGGCCCGCGCCTCGACCGCCGTAAGGGAGATCGCGTCATCCCCCGCATCGCCATACACCTCGGCGAGGTTCTGCGCCGTCACGCTGATGGCGTCGTTCCCGTCGCCGCCGCGCACCGCGGCCTCCAGCTCCACGCTCAGCGAGATCGCGTCGTCGCCGCCGCCGCCCCGCACGTTCTGGGCGTAGCGCAGCGCGCCGGTCATCACGTCGTCCCCTGCGCCGAGATCGACCTGCATGAAGGCGGTGTCGGACAACGCGCCCGAGACGGTCAGGACGTCCGCCCCCGCGCCGAGGTCCATGCTCGGCCAGGCCCCCGCGCGGCCGAACTGTCCGCCGGTCAGGGCCGCGACCTCGGCCGCGCCGACCCTGTCCGCGCCCGCGGTTCCCCGCAGCTCTTCATCAAGGATGAAATGGGTCGCCTGCGCGGTCTCCTGCGCCCCGTAGCGATAGGTCCAGCTCAGCCCCGTCTCCTCGTTCTCGGCCGAGCGCGCGATCCCGTAGCTGACCCGGCGGCGCCCGTCTTCACCGGCGAAGCTGGTGACGGCGATCCGTTCGCGCGCGACATGCGCCCCCACCCGCGCCTCCGCGGCATAGTCGAGCCGGAAGGCATGGCGCGGCGCATCCTCGTCCGGTTTCAGCACGCCGATGCCGATCTGGCCCACGCTCAGCCGTTCCAGCGCGCGGAGCATGTGTTCGGTCCGGGCGCCGATGGCGGCGAGCCCGGCCTCGGTCACGCGCTGGACGCGGGCTTCGACCCGTTCGAGCCGCCGCGCGCCCTGGTCCGTGATCTGCTGGAGGCCGAGATGCACCTGCCGCCGCGCCGCCCCCGGGTCCCGGCGCAGAAGGGAGAGCGGCGCGGAGGCGGCGGCGGAGAGCGACGAGGAGGTCATGGCGCGTCCTTTCAGCAGGTGTGCGCCGCAGACTGCCCGCGCCGTGCTTTCCGAAAGGTTGACGAAGCGGCGCCGAATGGGCGGCTTTCGCAGCATTTCGCGCCGGGGGTCCCGGCCTGCGCGGAAAGACGCGCAACGCAAGAGCCGCCGGGCGCGGGGCGCCCGGCGGCTTCCACTGCGTCCGGGCCGCGCCCTCCCGCGGCCCGCCGCTCAGTCCAGCGGCATCGAGATCTCGGCCATCCGCACGAAGAAGGACGCGCCCTTGGGGATGATGGCGTCGTTGAAGTCGTATTCGGGGTGGTGCAGCCCCGGCCCTTCCCCGGCCCCGAGGAAGACATAGGCCCCGGGCCGGGCGTTGAGCATGAAGGAGAAGTCCTCGGCCCCCATCAGCGGCGCCGCGTTGGGGTTCACCTTGTCCGCGCCCACCACGTCGCGGGCGACCTCGACCGCCAGCGTGGTCTCCGCCTCGTCGTTGATCGTGACGGGGTAGTTGCGGTGATAGGTGACGCTGGCGCGGCAGCCGAAGGCCTCGGCGGTGCGGGACATGACCCGCGGCAGGCGCTCCTCGATCATGTCCTGCACGGCGGGCGAGAGGGTCCGCGCGGTGCCCTTCAGCGTCACCTTGTTGGGGATGATGTTGTAGGTGTCGATATCGGTGTGGATCGAGCCGATGGTGAGCACGGCGCTGTCGATCGGGTCGGTGGCGCGGGAGATGAGGGTCTGCGCGGCCATCAGCGCCTGGGCGGCGGCGGGGGTCGGGTCGACGCAGCCATGGGGCTGGGCCGCGTGGCCGCCCTTGCCCTCGATCACGATGTCGAAATGGTCGGCGGCGGCCATGATCGGGCCGGGGCGCACGGCGAAATGGCCCTCCGGCAGGCCGGGCATGTTGTGAAGGCCGTAAACCTTCTGGATGCCGAAGCGGTCCATCACCCCGTCATGGACCATCTCGCGCCCGCCGCCGCCGCCTTCCTCGGCCGGCTGGAACAGCACCACGACGGTGCCGTCGAAACGCCGGGTCTCGGCCAGCACCCGGGCGGCGCCGAGCAGCATGGTGGTGTGCCCGTCATGGCCGCAGGCATGCATCTTGCCGGGGATGGTCGAGGCATGGGGGGCGCCGGTGGCTTCCTCGATCGGCAGGGCGTCCATGTCGGCGCGCAGGCCGATCACCTTGCCCGATGCGGTGGAGCGGCCCTTGATGACGGCGACCACGCCGGTGCGGCCCACGCCCTCGACCACCTCGTCGCAGCCCATCTCGCGCAGCTGGCGCGCGGCGATGGAGGCGGTGCGGTGGACGTCGAAATCCAGTTCCGGGTGCATGTGCAGGTCGCGGCGGGTGGCGACCAGCTCTTCGTGGATCTGGGCGAGGGAGTTGAGGACGGGCATGGGGTCTCCTGCGGGCGGGGGGAAGGATGTAAGGCCGCCTGACAGATTGCCCCGCGCCGCGGCGGGGTCAAGGGGGGCGTTGCGGCAGGGGCGGCGCCAAAGGCGCGGGCGGGGCGGGACGCGGGCCGTGTTATGCTGCGCGCCCCGGAACAAGGCGGCGAAGGACCTGGCCATGAGACTGATCGCCCTTGCAGCCGCCGCGGCGCTGGCGGCGGCGCCCCTCGCCGCGCCCCATTCGGCGCAGGCCGATCCGCGCCCGGCGGCCGAGGAGGATGCGGGCGGCGTGCTGAACCCCGAGGACACGGGCCGCGCGATGCTGCGCCGGAAGATGGAGATGGGCGCGGTGGATTCCGTCACCTGCTCGCTGGGGTTCAATTCGGTGAAATACGACGCCCCGGCGCTGGCGCGGAAATTCGCGCGGCTCTGCGCCGAGGCGGGCTACACCAAGGCGATGACCTGGATGAGCCAGATGGAGAACAACGGCCAGGGCGGCGCCTATGACCCCGACGCCTCGGCCGAATGGGACCGCAGGGCGGCCGAGGCGGGCGACCCGGTGGGGCGGTTCAACCACGGGCTCAACCTGATGCGCGGGCACGGGACGCGCAAGGACGAGGCGCTGGGGCGCAGTTTCATAGACCAGGCGGCGCGCGACGGGCTGGAGATCGCGAAACGGCTGCAGGGGGCCGGGTATGACCTCGGGGAAGTGACCCCGGACGCCGACGACTGGAAATACGCGCCGCTGTTCTGAGGGCGGCGCGAGGGGAGACGGCCGGGCTCGGGGGGCGTGACGCCCCCGCTCGCCCGCCCGGCCGCGCCGGTGGCGCGGCGCGCGCCGCCCCGGCGTCTGCGCGCGCCCTGCCCGCTCAGCCCTCCAGCCGCGCCACCGCGACCTTGGCCAGCAGGCTGGCGCCCAGCGGCAGCATGTCGTCGTCGAGATCGAAGCCCGGATTGTGCAGCGGCACGTCGCCCTTGTGCCCGACGGTGAAATAGGCCCCCGGGACGGCGCGCAGCATGTCGGCGAAATCCTCGGAGCCGGTGACCTTGTCCGTCGTCACCCGCACCAGGTCGTCGCCCACCACGCCGCGGGCGAGCTCGGCGAAGCCCAGCGACAGCGCCTCGTCGTTCTCGAGCGGGGTGAAGACCGGCTTGATCACCACCTCCACCTCCATGTCGTTGGCCGCGGCGACGCCCTTCGAGATCGTCTCGAGCCGCGCGCGCATCCGGTCGCGCCAGCCGTCGTCGAAGAAGCGCATGGTGCCGGAGATGACCGCCTCGCCGGGGATCACGTTGTAGGCGTCGCCGGCGCGGACCTTGGTGACCGACAGCACCGCGGCCTCGGAGGGCGGCGCGTTGCGGCTCATCACCGTCTGCAGGGCCTGGACGAGCTGCGCCATGGCCACCACCGGGTCGGCGGCGTGCTGGGGCGAGGCGGCGTGCGATCCGGTCCCGCGCAGCGTGATGTCGAAGAAATCCGCCCCCGCCATCGCCACGCCGGGCTTGACCGAGACCACGCCCGGATCGGTGTAGGGGGAGTTGTGCAGCCCGTAGATCTCGTCCACCGGGAAACGCTCGAACAGCCCGTCGGCGATCATCGCGCGGGCGCCGCCGAGGCCTTCCTCCGCGGGCTGGAAGATCACCACGACGCGGCCGGGGAAATCGCGGGTCTCGGCCAGCCAGCGCGCGGCGCCGAGGAGCATGGTCGTGTGCCCGTCATGGCCGCAGGCATGCATCACGCCGGGGGTCTTCGAGCTCCAGGGCTTGTTGGTCCGCTCCTCGATCGGCAGGGCGTCCATGTCGGCGCGAAGCCCCACCGAACGGCCGGGACCGCGTCCCTCGATCACGCCGACCACGCCGGTGCCGCCGATGCCGCGATGGGTCTCGATCCCCCAGCCCTCCAGCAGCCCGGCGACGATGCCCGAGGTGCGGTGCTCCTCGAAGCCGAGCTCGGGATGGGCGTGGAAATCGCGCCGCCATTCCGTCAGCTCCCCGGCGCGGGCGGCGATGGCGTCGATCAGGGTCATGTCGGTCATGGGGGCGCTCCTCGGTTGCGGCAGCGCCACGCTAGCGGCGCCGCCCGCGCCGCGGCAAGGCCCGCGGACCGGCGTCTCGCCCCGCGGAACGGCGCCCTGCCCCGGCCCGCCCGCCGCGTCAGCCCTCGGGGAGAACGTAGACCGAGGGGGTGCGCGGCAGGGTGCGCGGGGTGAAGGTCACCTCCTGCACCTCGGAGCGGATGACGCGGAAGTCGGAGGAGATCCCGGCGAGGAACCGGTCGAGCGAGCCGATCCCCCAGTAATGCATCGGCAGCACCACCGAGGCGCGGAACCGGCGCAGCATCTTGAGCATGGTGGGCAGCGCCACGGTGGCGCCCCCGTCGACCGCGGCCATGACGATGTCGAGCCGCCCGATGGCGGCGTGGTGCGAGGGGGTCAGTTCGTGGTGCAGGTGGCCCAGGTGGCCGACGCAGAGGTCCCCGATCTCGAAGATGAAGACCGAGTTGCCGTCATGCTCGACCCCGCCGCCCCAGCCGCGGATGTCGGTGGGCACGTTGCGCACCAGCACGTCGCCGACCTCGCGGTAATGCTCGGCCTTGCCGCCCCCGGGGTTCCAGCCGCGGAACACGTGGGGGATGCGCGGGTCCGGGCGCGCGGTCCAGTGGGTCTCGTGCGCGTGGTTCATGGTGACGATGTCGGGCACGTCGACCGGGCCGGACCAGCCGTTGTAATCGGTGGCGATGGTGACGCCCTCGCCCGTGGTCAGAAGATAGGTGGCGTGGCCGATGAAGCGGATGGTGACCTCGCCCGAGAGATCCGGCGCATTGGCGCGGATGAACGGCGGCGGCGCGGGGGTGGCGGCGGCGAGGCGCAGGAAGGCGGCGCCGGGGATGTCCTGCGCCACCGACTGGCAGACCGAGGCGGCGGCGGGCGCGGCGGCGAGGAGCGCGCAGGCGGCCGAGAGGAATGCGGCGAGGCGGGGGGCGGCGGCGCGGGAGACCGGCGCCGGGGCCGTCGAATCGCGGGAGAGGTCGGCGAACGGCACGTCGGTCATCTGGCGGCGCCTCCGGGCACATGGCTCGCGGGGACGAGGGGCCGTCCCCGTGCGCAAAGACTACGCGGGCCGCGGCGGGGCCGGGTTCACAACGGCGGGAGCCGCTTGCCGGAAGCCCGGCCCGCGCGTCGGAACGCAGCGTCCCGAGGGGGTTCGCCCGACCCCCGGGCGCGGCAAGGCCCCGGCGCGGCCCCGGCGCGGCCCCGCGCGGCGCGGCGCGGGCGCCGGCGGCCCGCGGCGCAAGCCCGCCCCCCGCGCGGTCCGCGCAGGTTGACGCCAACGGCCGCGCGGTTTCTAACCGTCGCAGACATCGCGCGCCGCCGCGCAAGGCCGGCGGCGCCTGACGCCATGCGCCGCGGACCCGCCGCAGAAGCGGAGCCGCCGCAGTTACAGGGGGCTGATTTCATGACCGACGCCGCAACCGCGCCGACCTTCGACACCATCGCCTATTCCGTGGAGGACGGCGTCGCGGTGATCGCGCTGAACCGCCCCGACAACCTCAACGCCATGAACAGCGCGCTGCTGCGCGACCTCGCCGCCGCCTCGGCCGCCGCCGAGGCCGACGACGCGGTGCGGGTGATCGTGCTGGCGGGCGAGGGCAAGGGCTTCTGCTCGGGCGCGGATCTCGCCGACGCCGCCATCGCCGCGGATGTCGAGAAGGTGCTGATGGAGGGCTACAAGCCCACGCTCGACGCCATCTCCGCTTCGGCCAAGCCCTGGATCGCCGCGATCCACGGGGCCTGCGCGGGCATCGGCGCCTCTTACGCCATGCAGTGCGACCTCGCGGTGATGGAGGAGAGCGCGTACATGTACGAGGCCTTCGCCGCCATCGGCCTGATCCCCGACGGGGGCGCGCATTGGCAGCTGGTCCGGGCGCTGGGCTACAAGCGCGCCTACGCCGCCATCGTGGGGGCCGAGAAGCTGCCCGCCGAGGCCTGCGCGGCGGCGGGGCTGGTCAACACCGTGGTCCCCGACGGGACCGCGCGGCAGGCGGCGCTGAACTGGGCCGGGCGGCTGGCGCAGGGAGCGCCGCGCACCATGCGCCACGCCAAGACCGTGCTGCGCGCCGCCGCGACCGAGAGCTTCGACGAGAGCTTCGCGCGCGAGGCGTCGCTGCAGGGCGACTGCGTGGGCAGCGAGGACGCGAAGAACGCCATCGCCGCCTTCTTCGCCAAGCGCAAGCCCGTGTTCACCGGGGCCTGATATCCGGGCGCCGAGCAGGACCCACCCCCAGGACCGAGACCGGGATCCGGAGAGACATGGACGACCGCATCGCCAGAGCCGCCCGCGGGCGGAGCAGCGCGCAGGCGCGCGTGCAGGGCCCGGCCGCGCGCCCCCGGCCTGCACGCCCCTTGCCTGCACGCACGTTGTCCGCGCGCACGTCCTCCGCGCGCCCCCTGCCCGTGCGCGCGCCGTCCGTACGCGCGCCGTCGCCGTTCGCGCGCCTGCGCCCGGGCCTGCCCGGCCCCGTCCGCACGGGGCCCCAGGCTTTCCCCGCGGCTTCCCCCGCGGCTCCCTGCACGGCGTCCCGCGCGGCCCCGGCGGAGGGCCGGGCATGAGCCGCCCGTTCCGCGTCCAGGTCGTCGGCGCCGGGCTCGGCGGTCTCGCCGCCGCGCTGTCCTTCGCGCGCGGCGGCGCCGAGGTCGAGGTGTTCGAGAAGGCCGAGGTCCTGTCCGAGGTCGGCGCCGGGATCCAGATGTCCCCCAACGCGGTCAAGGCGCTGCAATGGATGGGGCTCGACCTTGCCGCCGCGCGCCCGTTCCACCCCGAGGCGGTGGAGCTGCGCCGCCACCGCTCGGGGCGGCTCGTGCACCGGCTGGCGCTGGGGGCCGAGGCGGAGGCGCGCTGGGGGGCGCCCTATCTCCAGGTCCACCGCGCCGACATCCACGGCGCGCTGCTGGAGGCGGCGAAGGCCGCCGGGGTGCAGGTGCACCTGGGGCGCGACGTGTCCGCCTATGAAATCCTCGACGGCGGGGTGGCCGCGCGGCTCTCGTGGCGCGCGGCCTCGGCGCCGCTCTCCGCCCCGGTGGAGCCGGCGGTGGAGCGGCGCAGCCGCCCGCGCCCGCCCTCGCTCAACCCCGGCGCGGCGCCCACGGGCACGCTGGCGCCGCCCGCGAAGACCGGCGCGGCCGACCTGGTGATCGTCGCCGACGGCGTGCGCTCGGCCCTGCGCCAGCAGATGATCCCGGCGACGCTGGGGGTGCATTTCTCGGGCAATGTCGCGTTCCGCGGCACGGTCCCGGCCGAGGCGCTGCCCAAGGGCCTCGTGCGCCCGGTGGCGAGCGTGTGGATGGGCCCGCGGCGGCATTTCGTGAATTACTTCGTGCGCGGCGGCGAGCTGGTGAACTTCGTCGCGGTGGCCGAGCGGACCCGCAAGGCGGACGAGACCTGGAGCCAGCCCGCCGATCCCGAGGCGCTGCGGCGCGAGTTCTCGGGCTGGCACGAGACGGTGCGGGCGATCCTCGGGGCCTGCGAGGCGCCGATGGAATGGGGCCTGTTCGGCCACGCGCCGCTGCACCGCTGGTCGGACGGGCCGGTGGCGCTGCTGGGCGACGCGGCGCACCCGACGACGCCGTTCCTCGCGCAGGGCGCGGCGATGGCGTTCGAGGACGCGGTGACGC
The DNA here is from genome assembly GCF_050586345.1 of Rhodovulum sp. DZ06. Classification (NCBI taxonomy): domain Bacteria; kingdom Pseudomonadati; phylum Pseudomonadota; class Alphaproteobacteria; order Rhodobacterales; family Paracoccaceae; genus Rhodovulum; species Rhodovulum sp. DZ06. The sequence continues at coordinate 28,709 of NZ_JBOCEF010000036.1, read as the reverse complement.
TGGCGCGGGTGATCCCGGTCTACGGCGTGCCCTACGGGTTGCAGGCGTATCGCAAGCTGCGCTTCACGCGCTGCACACACCTGCAGCAGGCGGCGGCGCGGACCGGGGCGCGGTTCCACGCGCGCTCGGCGCTCGACGGGTTCGTGAAGGCGGCGGCGCTGGAGGCGTTCACGCGGCTCTCGCCCGGCTCGGCGTCGAACATCAACGACTGGATCTACGACCACGACCCGGGACGGGCGCCGGTCTGAGGGCGCGGGCGCCCCGCGGCGCCGCGTCCCCTCGGAACGCCACGCCCCCCGCCCCACGGAACGGGAACGGGAACGGGCCGCGGAGGCTTCCCCTCCGCGGCCCGCCGGTCACCCCCATGTCCCGGGCCCGCCCCCGCGGACCCGTCCCTTGCGGCCAGATCTTTGCGCGTTGCGGCGCGCCCGGGCCGGCGCCTGCGGGCCGACATGTCCGCGCCGCCACGTCCGGGCCGATCTTCGCGCGCCTTTTCGCGCGCCAGCCGGGCCGGCTCTCAGCCCCTGCGGCGCAGGGCCGCGAGCCCGCCCAGGGCGCCGAGCATCAGCGCCCCCGCGGCGGGCAGCGGCACCGGCTCGGGGATCGGGTGCTCGCCCAGCACCACCGAGGCGGTGGTCACGGTCCCGCCGCCCGGCGCGGCGGCCGAGCCGGTCACGTCGTAGCCGGTGTAGATCGCGCCGCCGTAAAGCGGGTCGTCCGTCTCCAGGGTGAAGGTCCAGGCCTCGCCCGGCAGGATCTCGATCGGGCCGGTCAGCCCGAACTGCGCCCCGGCCCAGTCGACCGAGTCGAAATCGGCGAAGGGCGTGTCGGTGGCGAGGATCTGCAGGTTCTCGATCAGCTGGGGCGCGAGGTCGACATTCCAGATCTCGAGGTCATGGCACCAGGTTTCCAGCGCGCAGAGATAGGGCAGCCCCCAGGTCCAGCCGGTCCCCGGCCCGGCCGGGCGGCGCGGCGTCGGATCGCCGCCGGGCCCGTCGGGATAGCTCCACTCCGGGAACTGGAACCAGACCTCGTTCTCCTTCCCGATCCAGTAGCGGATGTCGATGTCGATGCTCTCGCCCGGGGCCAGCGCGCCGGCGTCGAGGGTGACGTCCACGGTGCGGTCGTCCTGGCGGGTGATCGTCGTGCTGCCGAAGGCGCCGTTGCCCACGTCGATGCCGTTCAGCGGGTTGCCGCGGTCATCGACCTGCACGCGGAAGTGCAGGTCGGTGGCGGTTTCGGCCCCGTCATTGGTCAGGGTGATGCGCCCGCCCGAGGAATAGTCGCCCGTGGTGGTGCCGAAGGTGATGGCCGCCGCCGTCTGGGCGGACAGCGCGAAGACGGCGCAAAGCGCCAGCGTCAGTCTCATCGTCGCCTCCTGAAATCCCGCGTCAGTGATGGTAAACTTAACGTGATTCTCTCTAAAATTGAAAAGTTTCACCCGCAACAATCCAGGGTATCGGCCCGCAGCCCGGGCGATCGCCCCGATTATTCGGAGCTCCATATACCCCTTTACGTGCGCGCCCGGCGGGGCGCCGGTCCCGCGCCCCGCGATGCGTCAGTCCCGCACCACGCGCATCGTCAGGTTGATCCGCCCGCCCTTCGGCAGCAGCGCGGAGCCGCCGAAGATCACCCGGTCGACCCCGTGCCAGGCGAGCCGCGCGTCCCCGCCGATCAGCGCCACGTCGCCGCTCTCGAGCCTCAGCGACTTCGAGGGCGCGGGTTTCTCCACGCCCCCCACCCGGAACACCGCCGGATCGCCGAGCGAGATGGAGACGACGGGGGCCGCGAACTCCCCCTCGTCCCTGTCCTGGTGCATGCCCATGCGGGCCCCCTCGCCATACCAGTTGATCAGGCAGCAATCGGGCGGCGCGGGCCAGGCCGACACCGCCTCCCAGACCGAAAGCGCGCCCCCGGGGATGGCGGGCCACGGGGCGCCCGAGGGGTGGCGCGGCTCATACCGATACCCGCGCCGGTCGGTGACCCAGCCGAGGCGGCCCGCCGCCGACATCCGCACCGACATCTTCCGCCCGCCGGGGGTGACGGGCGCCACGAGGGGCGCCTGGGCGAGGCAGGCGCGCAGCTCCTCCACCAGCGCCGCCTGCGCCGCCGGGTCCAGCGCGCCCTTCCAGATCTTCACGCCGTTGAGGTCGAGGGGCGTGCCGAAGCTCATCCGCGGCTCCAGTCCTTCAGCACGGCGCGGGTCGCGGGATCGGAGGCCAGCTCCGCCGCCGTGTCGTTCCGGTCATTGGGCCAGTCATTGGGCCAGTCATTGGGCGCGTCCGGGTCGGCGCCCCGCTCCAGCGGCAGCCGCACCAGCGCGGCATGGCCCTGCGCCGCCGCCTCCTGCAACGGGGGGAAGCCGTCCTCGCCCGGCGCGTCCAGCTTGGCCCCGGCGTCGAGCAGCAGCCGCGCGCCGTCGAGATCCCCGCGGATCGCGCAGACATGCAGCGGCGTCTCGCCGAACGGCCCCGCCGTCGCCCGCGCATCGGCCGGGGCCGCGTCCAGCAACGGCCCGCACCATTTCATCGACGCCAGCAGCGCCGCCGGCGCCCCCGGATCCACACCCCGATCCACACCCGGATCGGCCCCTTTTTCCGCCCGCGACATCGCCCCTCCAGATTTCACCGTTTCGTGAGGTTGCAGCGCCCCTTCCCCGCCCTTATATCGCCTGACGAGCCGCGAGGCCCCTGTTTCAGATGCCGGATCGCAGGACGATCGGAGGACGGACCGGGCCCCCTCGCAAGGGATGGGGCCACGGGGGCCGTCGCATCGGACCCGGACCCGGACATCGCCGTACGAAAGGAACGACACTCATGTCGAAAGTCATCGGTATCGACCTCGGCACCACCAACTCGTGCATCGCCATCATGGACGGCTCGTCCGCCAAGGTGGTCGAGAACGCCGAGGGCGCCCGCACCACCCCCTCCATGGTCGCCTTCACCGAGGACGAGCGCCTCGTGGGCCAGCCCGCCAAGCGGCAGGCCGTGACCAACCCGGAGAACACCCTGTTCGCCGTCAAGCGCCTGATCGGGCGCCGCTATTCCGACCCGACCGTCGAGAAGGACAAGGGCATGGTGCCCTTCAACATCGTCGAGGGGTCGAACGGCGACGCCTGGGTCGAGGCGCGCGGCGAGAAGTATTCCCCGTCGCAGGTCTCCGCCTTCATCCTGCAGAAGATGAAGGAGACCGCGGAGTCCTATCTCGGGGAGACCGTGGACAAGGCGGTCATCACCGTCCCCGCGTATTTCAACGACGCCCAGCGCCAGGCCACCAAGGACGCCGGCAAGATCGCCGGGCTCGAGGTGCTGCGCATCATCAACGAGCCGACCGCGGCGGCGCTGGCCTACGGGCTCGACAAGGCCGAGTCGAAGACCATCGCGGTCTATGACCTCGGCGGCGGCACCTTCGACATCTCGATCCTCGAGATCGACGACGGCCTGTTCGAGGTGAAGTCGACCAACGGCGACACCTTCCTCGGCGGCGAAGATTTCGACATGCGCATCGTGGAGTTCCTCGCCGAGGAGTTCCGCAAGCAGAACGGCGTGGACCTGACCAAGGACAAGCTCGCGCTGCAGCGCCTGAAGGAAGCGGCCGAGAAGGCGAAGATCGAGCTGTCGAGCTCGTCCCAGACCGAGATCAACCAGCCCTTCATCTCGATGGACCCCAAGTCCGGCACCCCGCTGCACCTGGTGGTCAAGCTCACCCGCTCCAAGCTGGAGAGCCTGGTCGAGGACCTGATCGCGCGTTCGATCGAGCCGTGCAAGGCGGCCCTGAAGGACGCCGGCATCTCGAAGGGCGAGATCGACGAGGTGGTCCTGGTCGGCGGCATGACCCGCATGCCCAAGGTGATGGAGGCCGTGACCGAGTTCTTCGGCAAGGCCCCGCACAAGGGCGTGAACCCCGACGAGGTCGTGGCCATGGGCGCCGCGATCCAGGGCGGCGTGCTGCAGGGCGACGTGAAGGACGTGGTGCTGCTCGACGTGACCCCGCTGAGCCTCGGCATCGAGACGCTGGGCGGCGTGTTCACCCGGCTGATCGACCGCAACACCACGATCCCGACCAAGAAGTCCCAGGTGTTCTCGACCGCCGAGGACAACCAGACCGCGGTGACGATCCGCGTGTTCCAGGGTGAGCGCGAGATGGCGGCCGACAACAAGATGCTCGGCCAGTTCAACCTCGAGGAAATCCCCCCGGCGCCGCGCGGGATGCCGCAGATCGAAGTGTCCTTCGACATCGACGCCAACGGCATCGTGTCGGTCGGCGCCAAGGACAAGGGCACCGGCAAGGAGCAGAAGATCACCATCCAGGCCTCGGGCGGCCTGTCGGATGACGACATCGAGAAGATGGTGAAGGAAGCCGAGGCGAACGCCGACGCGGACAAGAAGCGCCGCGAGGCGGTGGAGGCCAAGAACCAGGCCGAAAGCCTGGTCCACTCCACCGAGAAGTCGCTGAAGGACCATGGCGACAAGGTGTCGGACGAGGTGAAGACCGAGATCGAGACCGCCATGGAGGCCCTGAAGTCGGAGCTCGAGGGCGACGACGCCGAGGCGATCAAGGCCAAGTCGCAGACGCTGACCGAGGCCGCGATGAAGCTGGGCGAGGCGATCTACAAGGCCCAGGCCGAGGAAGCGCAGGCCGAGCAGGCCGGCGCCGAGGCGGCCGCCGAAGGGGCGCAGAAGTCCGATGACGACGTGGTCGACGCGGACTTCACCGAGGTCAAGGACGACGACAAGAAGTCCTGATCGGGACCGGCCCTTCGGGCCTTTGGCGAACACCGGAGGGCCCGGCCTGCGCGGCCGGGCCCTTCGCGCGTTCATGGCGGCCCCGGCCCTGTCCGGGACCGCCGCCCGCCCGCCGCCTTGCCCCGCCCGCCTTCCCGACCGCCCGCCTTTCCGCCCGTCTTTCCCCCCGCGCCGCCGCCCTGCGCCCGGCCCCTGCCGGACCGCCGCGCCGCGCGCCCCTGACCACCGGAGCGCCGCCCGCCATGCTGATCTCCGCCCAGGCCTTCCCGCCCGCCTCCGGCGGCATCGAGGACCTGATGCACGGCCTCGCGGCCCATGCCGCGGCCGCGGGGATCCCCGTGCGCGTGCTCGCCGACGCCCGCAAGGGCGACGCCGCCTTCGACGCCGCGGCCCCGTTCGAGGTGCAGCGCTTCCGCGGCCTGCGCCCGCTGCGCCGCCGCCTCAAGGCCCGCCGCGCCGCGCGGATCGAGGCCGCCCCGGGCGCGGGCCCCGAGGCGGACGGCCTTCTCTTCGCCGACAGCTGGAAAAGCATCGAGCACCTGCCGCTGCGCCGCCCGCCGGGCGCGCGCCGGGCGATCTTCGCCCATGGCAACGAATACCCCGAGACGGGCCGCAAGATCGCGCGGGTGCGCGAGGCGCTGCGCCGCGCGGACGTGATCTTCGCCGTCTCCTCGGACACCGCCGCGCGGCTGGCGCCCTGCCTGCCGACGGGCGGCGACGCGCCCGAGGTGATCATCGCCCCGCCCCCCGTCTGGCCCCTGCCCGAGCCGACGGCCGAGGACATGGCCTGGGCCGGGGCGCAGTGGACCGGCCCCGCCCCGCGGCTGCTGGCGCTGTGCCGGCTGATCCCGCTCAAGGGTCTCGACATGTCCATCGCCGCGCTGGCGGCGGGCCCCGAGGGCACGCTGGTCATCGCCGGGGACGGCCCGGACCGCGAGCGGCTGGAGGGGCAGGCCAAGGCCGCCGACCTCGGGGCGCGGGTGCGGTTCCTGGGGCGCGTCGACGGCGCCCGCAAGACGGCGCTGCTGCGCGCCGCCGAGGTGTTCATGCAGCCCGGCCGCCGCGACGGGCGCCAGCGCGAGGGCTTCGGGATCTCGTATCTCGAGGCCGGGCTCGAGGGCGCGCCCGCGATCTGCGGGGCCGAGGGCGGCGCGCCGGAGGCGGTGCTCGACGGGCGCACGGGGCTGGTGGTCGACGGCACCTCGCAGGAGGCGGTGTCGGGGGCGCTGGCCAAGCTGTGCACCGACCCGGCCCTGCGCGCGCGTCTTGGCGATGCGGCGCGGGAGCATGCGCGCGCGCAGCTCTGGCCCGCGCGGATCGACGCGCTGCTGGCCCGGGCGCGCGGTGCGGCGGAGGACGCGGCATGACCGCCCCCGCCCGCTCCTCAGCCCCTGTTGCGCGGGTCGGTCTGCGCCTCGTACATCTTGGCGTCGCGCAGCCAGCGCGCGAGCGACAGGATCGCGCAGAGCGCGAAGCCGTACATGCCGCCCTTCCAGCCCTTCTTGCCGATGTACTGCTTGAAGAAATAGGCCGGGAAGCCGAAGACCAGCCGCAGCCGCAGCTGCCAGAGCGGCTTCATCTTCGCCTCGCGCGCGCGGACCGAGCTGACCGAGTTCATCTTGGTCACGACCTGCTTGAAATCGGCGAAGCCGTGATGGATCAGCGGCCCGTCCAGCAGCGTCAGCGCCGAGGGTTTCAGGCCCTGGAGCTGGTCCCAGGCCTTGTGCTCGGGCATCCGCAGCCGGCGGCGGTCATAGAGCTTGGCGCGCGGCACGTTGAAGAAGTCGCGCCAGAGCTTGCGCCCGGGGGGTTGCAGACACAGATCGAGCGCGTAAACCGGCCCCTCGGGGGCGCCGTTCGCGAACAGGGCGCGGATCGAGGCGGCGAGCTCTTCGCTGACGATCTCGTCCGCGTCGAGGTCCAGCAGCCAGTCGTTGCGCGCGGCCTCCTCGCCGGCGCGCTTCTGGAAGCCGTTGCCGAGCCAGGGCTGGTCGATCACGGTCGCGCCCTCGGCCCGGGCCAGGTCGCGGGTGGCGTCGGTCGAGCCGCTGTCGACCACGATCACCTCGTCCGCCACCGCGGATGCGGCGCGGACGACCTCGGCGATCATCCGTTCCTCGTTCAGGGTGCGGATATAGGCCGAGATCGGCAGGCGCGCGGCGTCGGTCATCGGCTGGGCTCCTCCTGCGCCGCCCGGCGGCGCGGGCGGACGAATGAAAGGTTTTTCCGTCCCCGGGGGTCCTTCCCCGAGGGCGGCGCGGAAGGGGCGGGGCCCCGCAGGCGCCCCGGTTGTCGCCGCATCCACGCGATTCCGCCAGACGCATTGCGCCGCGCACGCGGCGCCGTCGGCGCTTCCGCCCGGTCTCGGGCGACGGACTGACAGAGGCAGAAGATGGACAAACAGGACTACTACGAGCTTCTCGGGGTCGAGCGCGGCGCGGATGCGGACGCGCTGAAGAAGGCGTACCGCAAGAAGGCCAAGGAGCTTCACCCCGACCGGCATCCCGACGACCCGACCGCCGCCGACAAGTTCAAGGCGGTGAACGAGGCGTATGACGTGCTCAAGGACCCGCAGAAGAAGGCGGCCTATGACCAGTTCGGCCATGCCGCGTTCGAGAACGGGATGGGCGGCGGCCCGCGGCCCGGCCAGGGCGCGCAGGGGGCGGATTTCGCCTCGGCCTTCTCGGACGTGTTCGACGACCTGTTCGGCGATTTCATGGGCGGGCGCGGCGGCGGCCGCGGCCAGCGCGGCGGGCGCGGGCGGCGCGGGTCGGACCTGCGCTACAACCTGCGCGTGACGCTGGAGGAGGCGTATGCGGGCAAGACCGCGCAGCTCAACGTGCCGACCTCGGCGCGCTGCGAGGTGTGCAACGGCACCGGCGCCGAGGGCGGCGCCGAGCCCGCCACCTGCCCCACCTGCGCGGGCCTCGGGAAAGTGCGCGCGCAGCAGGCCTTCCTGACGGTGGAGCGCACCTGCCCGACCTGTCACGGCCGCGGCCAGGTCATCAAGAACCCCTGCGGCGCCTGCGCGGGCGCGGGCCGGGTGCAGAAGGACCGGACCCTCTCGGTCAACATCCCGGCGGGCGTCGACACCGGCACCCGGATCCGGCTGGCGGGCGAGGGCGAGGCGGGGCTGCAGGGCGGCGCGCCCGGGGACCTCTACATCTTCATCGAGGTGGCCGAGCACCCGATCTTCGAACGCGACGGGCCGGACCTGCACTGCCGCATCCCGGTGCCGATGACCACCGCCGCGCTCGGCGGGGAAATCGAGACGCCGCTGATCGACGGCGGCCGGTCCCGCGTGAAGGTGCCCGCGGGCGCCCAGGCCGGCAAGCAGCTGCGCCTGCGCGAGAAGGGGATGCCGTCGCTCCAGGGCTCGCGCCATGGCGACCTCTACCTGGAACTGGCGGTCGAGACCCCGGTGAACCTGACCGCGCGGCAGAAGGAGCTGTTGAAGGAATTCGAGGCGGAGGCGCGCGACAACTCTCCGCGTCACCAGGATTTCTTCAGCAAGGTCAAGAGCTTCTGGGACGACATGACCAGCTGAGGGCCCTGCCCCGACGCTTCGCGGACGGCCGCGGCGGAGACCCCGCCGCGGCCGTTCTGCGTTCCGGGGCGCCGCGGTTCCGGGCGCGGCCCCGCCCCATGCGTGTTGACAAGTCATCACGCGCGTGGCTCCATTCCTCCCGACATCTGGGAGGATGAGATGACTGCAGCCCCGACCTATTCCATCGACCCGAAACGGTTCTGGGAGGACCCCTATCCCGATCTTGCGAAGATGCGCGCCGAGGCGCCGGTGGCCTATGTCCCCGAGCTCGACGCCATCCTGCTGACCCGCCGCGCGGACGTGTTCCGGTGCGAGAAGATCATCGAGGTGTTCTCCTCGGACCAGCCCGACGGGCTGATGACGAAGCTCATGGGCCGCAACCTGATGCGCAAGGACGGCGCGGAGCACATGGCCGAGCGCAAGGCCATCTTCCCCACCATCTCGCCGCGCACGGTGCGCGACACCTGGCGCGCGCAGTTCGAGGCGCAGACCGCGGCGGCGCTGGACGACGTGGCGCCGCTGGGCCGCGGGGACATGGCGCAGGGGATCGCCAAGCGGATCTCGGGCGAGGCGCTGAAGGCGGTGACGGGCCTGACGCAGATCTCCTGGCAGGAGATGGACGAAGGCAGCCAGGCGATGATCGACGGCTGCGCCAATTATGCCGGGGACGCGGGCGTCGAGGCCCGCTGTCACCGCGCCACCGCGATGCTGGACAAGGCTGTGGAGGAGCGGATGGCGCAATTGCGCGGCGCGCCCGACGCCTCGCTGATCTCGGTGCAGATGGAGGCGGGGCTGCCGGAGGAGCAGATCAAGGCCAACGTGAAGCTGGCGATCTCGGGCGGGCAGAACGAGCCGCGGGACGTGATCGCGGGCACGATCTGGGCGCTGCTGACGCATCCCGAGCAGCTGGCGAAGATCGAGGCCGGGGAGGCGACCTGGCTGAACGCCTTCGAGGAATACGTGCGCTGGGAGCCGCCGATCGGCATGTCCCCGCGGCGGATCGCGAAGGAATTCGACCTGCACGGAATCACCCTGACGCCGGAGCAGCGGGTGTTCCTGATGTTCGGCTCGGCCAACCGGGACGAGGACGTGTTCGAGCGGCCGGAGGTGTTTGACATCAGCCGCGACAACGCGGCGTCCATCGGCTTCGGCGCGGGGCCGCATTTCTGCGCCGGGGCGTGGATCTCGCGCACGCTGATCGCCGAGGTGGCGCTGCCGATGATCTTCGAGCGGCTGAAGGGGCTGCGGCTGGACGGGCCCGTGCGGCTCGGCGGCTGGGCGTTCCGCGGGCCGCTGGAGATGCCGGTGGCCTGGGACGCCTGAGGGCGCTCTACGAGGGCGCGTGAGGGGCGATGCGGGCGGTCTCGGGGGGCGTGAAGCCCCCGCTCGACCGCCCGCCGCCGCGCCGGGAAGCGGAGCGCCCGCGAAGGGCATGGCGCAGCCGCGGCGGGGCGCTTGCGGCGGGCGTGTGCGCGCAACGGAAAAAGGCCGCGCCCTGCGGTGCGGCCTTCAACCCGGGGACCATCGGCCTTGCGGCCCGGTCCAGCGGCGGTTCGAAATTACTTTCGAATATCAGCCGCTTGGCGATGGTGGTGGGCGGTACTGGATTCGAACCAGTGACCCCAGCGATGTGAACACTGTGCTCTACCAACTGAGCTAACCGCCCGGTGAGGGGGCTTTTATGGGGCTGCGCGAGGGGGGTCAAGAGGCTTTTTTCACCCCGCCTCATTTCCGCGGAACCAGCCCCTCCAGCACCCCCGCGAGGGCGCCGAAATCCGTGACCACCGCCGCCGGTTTCAGCGCGTGCGGATCGTCTGCGGACAGCCCGAAATCCATCAGCACCGAGGGCGCCCCCGCCCTGCGCGCCGTCTCGCGGTCCGTGACCGTGTCCCCGACCAGCACCGAGGCGCCGGGGGCCGCCCCCGCGCGCCGGATCGTCTCGTGCAGATGCTCGGGGTCGGGCTTGCGCACCGGCAGCGTGTCGGCGCCCAGAACCGCCGCGAAGCGGTCCAGCACCCCGAGGGCGGAGAGCAGCTTGCGCGCCAGCCCCTCGGGCTTGTTGGTGCAGATCGCCAGCGCCCAGCCGGAGGCCTCGAGCGTGTCGAAGCACGCCTCGACGCCCGGGAACAGCCGGGTCCGGTCGGCCAGCATCCCGTCATAGTCGAGCAGGAAGGGGGGGTAGAGCGCCTCCACCACCTCCAGCGCCTCCGCCCCGGCCAGGCCCGACCGCGCCAGGCCCAGCCGCAGCATCGCCCGCCCGCCGCGGCCCGAGACGCCGGCGTCCGGGCCCGGGTCCAGCCGCCCCGCGAAGCCGCCGCGGGCCAGCGCCGCGTTGGCCGCCGCGATCAGGTCCGCGCTGCTGTCCACCAGCGTGCCGTCGAGATCGAAGATCGCCCCGCGCCGCAGCTCGCCCATGCCGTTCCTCCTGCCCGTGCCGTCTGTCCGTGCCGTCTGTCCGTGCTGTCACGTTCCGACATGAAATCTGATCGCGGCGCGCCTTTCAGCCGCCGCATGCCGGCGCTATACACGAGGGTGTTAACCGAGCGTTGACCGAGGGTCGAGGAGAACCGGGCGACACAGCCCCCCGCCCCATACCGCCGAGCAGCCGGGCGAAGCCTCCCGGGACCCAGAACAAGGGCGCCACGATGACGAACCCCACCCGCCCCGCCGCCGCCGTGATCCTTGCGGCGGGCGTCGGATCGCGCATGAAGTCCGATCTGCCCAAGGCGCTGCACCAGGTCGGCGGCGCCCCGATGCTGGCCCACGTGATGGAGACGGCCGAGAGCCTCTCGCCCGACCGGCTCTGCGTGGTGGTCGGCCACGGCGCCGCGCAGGTCGCCGCCGCCGCGCGCGAGGCCCGCGAGGATGCAGCGATCGCCGAGCAGACCGAGCGCCTCGGCACCGCCCATGCCGTCGCCGCCGCGCGCGAGGCGCTGGCGGGGGCCGAGGGCGACGCGGTGATCCTCTATGCCGATACGCCGCTGATCCGCCCCGAGACGCTGGCGGCGATGCAGGCCGCGCGCGCGGAGGGCGCCGCGGTGGTGGTGCTGGGCTTCGAGGCCGCGATTCCCGGCGGCTACGGGCGGCTGATCCTGGGCGAAGACGGCGCCCTGGCGCGCATCGTCGAGGCGAAGGACGCCAGCGACGCCGAGCGCGCCGTCACCCTGTGCAATTCCGGCGTGATGATGGTCGATGCCGCGCGCCTGATGCCGCTGATCGACCGGGTCGGCAACGACAACGCCAATGGCGAGTATTACCTCACGGACATCGTCGGACTGGCCCGTGAAGACGGCCTGCCCTGCGCCGTCGTCACCTGCCCCGAGGCGGAGACGCTGGGCGTGAACTCGCGCGCCGATCTCGCCGCCGCCGAGGCCGCCTTCCAGGCCCGCCGCAGGGCGGAGGCGCTGGAGAACGGGGTGACGCTGCTCGCCCCCGACACGGTGTTCTTCAGCCATGACACCTGGATCGGCCGCGACGCGCTGGTCGAGCAGAACGTGGTCTTCGGTCCCGGCGTGACGGTGGAGACCGAGGCGACCGTGCGCGCCTTCTGCCACCTCGAGGGCTGCCACGTGTCCCGCGGCGCCGTCGTCGGCCCCTATGCCCGCCTGCGCCCGGGGGCCGAGATCGGCGCCGAGGCCCATGTCGGCAACTTCGTCGAGATCAAGAACACCACCCTCGGCGACGGGGCCAAGGCCAACCACCTGAGCTATCTCGGGGATGCGGATGTGGGCGCGGGGTCGAACATCGGCGCCGGGACCATCACCTGCAATTATGACGGCTACCTCAAGCACCGGACCGAGATCGGGGCGCGGGCCTTCATCGGCTCGAATTCGGCGCTGGTCGCCCCGGTGAAGATCGGCGACGACGCCACCGTGGCCGCCGGGTCGACCATCACCGCGGACGTGGAGGCGGAGGCGCTGGCCCTGTCCCGCGCCCGCCAGACCGCCCTGCCCGGCCGCGCCACGCGCCTGCGGCAGATGCTGGCGCGCAAGAAAGCCCAGCGCACCCACTGAGGCGCACCCACCGGGGCGCGCCGCCGGGGGGCCGCGCCGCGCGGCCCCGGCCGCGCGCGGGCCGAGGGGCTCGATGCCCCGACGGGCCGCCCGCCCGGCACGCAGACCGCCCCCGCCGCCGCCCTTTGCCGGGCGCGGCGCACCGATCCCGGACCCGCCCCCGCGCGCGTCCGAGCCTGCAGGAGAGAACGCCATGTGCGGCATCATCGGCATCCTTGGAACCCGCCCGGCGGCCCCGCTCCTCGTGGACGCGCTGCGCCGGCTGGAATACCGCGGCTATGACAGCGCCGGCGTCGCCACGATCCATGACGGGCGCCTCGACCGGCGCCGCGCGGTGGGCAAGCTCGACGCCCTCGCCGCCGTCCTCGACGCCAACCCCATCGACGGCGCCTCGGGCATCGGCCACACCCGCTGGGCCACGCATGGCGCCCCGACCGAGGCGAACGCGCATCCCCATGCCGCCGCCCGCGTCGCGGTCGTGCATAACGGCATCATCGAGAATTTCCGCGAGCTGCGCGCCGAGCTCGAATCCCGCGGCCACCGCTTCGCCACCCAGACCGACACCGAGACCATCGTCCACCTGACGGCCGATTTCCTCGACAAGGGCCTTGCGCCCAAGGACGCCGCCTTCGCCGCCATCGACCGGCTGCGCGGCGCCTTCGCGCTGTGCTTCCTGTTCGACGGAGAGCCGGACCTGATGGTCGCCGCCCGCCGCGGCTCGCCGCTCGCCATCGGCTATGGCGAGGGGGAGATGTTCGTCGGCTCCGACGCCCTCGCGCTGGCGCCGCTCACCGCCCGCATCAGCTACCTCGAGGAAGGCGACCGCGCGGTGCTGACCCGCGAAGGGGTCACCATCTGGAACGAGGACGGGGTGATCGCGAACCGCCCCGTCAAGCGCGTCGACGTCTCCGCCGCGCTGGTCGAGAAGGGCGAGCACAAGCACTTCATGGCCAAGGAGATCTACGAGCAGCCGACCGTGTCGGGATACACGCTCGGGCACCACCTCTCGGCCGACCGCCAGCGGGTGGAGAACGAGGCGGAGGAGATCGATTTCAACGAGATCGACCGCATCGTCATGGTCGCCTGCGGCACCGCCTATTACGCCTGCGCCGTGGCCAAGTGGTGGTTCGAGAAATTCGCCCGCATCCCGGTCGAGATCGACGTGGCCTCCGAGTTCCGCTACCGCGAGCCGCCGCTCTCGGACCGCGACGCGGCGCTGTTCGTCAGCCAGTCGGGCGAGACGGCGGACACCCTCGCCGCCCTGCGCTTCGCCGCCCAGCACGTGCGCCACGTGATCGGCGTGGTCAACGTGCCCGAAAGCTCCATCGCCCGCGAATCCGGCGTGGTGCTGCCGATCCTGGCGGGGCCGGAGATCGGCGTCGCCTCGACCAAGGCCTTCACCTGCCAGCTGCTGACGCTCGCGTCGCTCGCCATCCTCGCGGGCCGCAAGCGCGGGGTGATCGACGCGGCGGAAGAGGCGCGGCTCGTCGGCCATTTGTGCGAGGCGCCGCGGCTGATCTCCGCCGCCCTCGCCGCCGCCCCGGCGATGGAGAAGGCGGCGCGGGAGATCGCCCGCGCCCGCGACGTGCTGTACCTGGGCCGCGGGGCGATGTTCCCGATGGCGCTGGAGGGGGCGCTGAAGCTCAAGGAAATCAGCTATATCCACGCCGAGGGTTACGCCGCCGGAGAGATGAAGCACGGGCCCATCGCGCTGGTCGACCCCGCCGTGCCCGTGGTCGTCATGGCCCCGCGCGACGCGCTGTTCGAGAAGACCGTGTCGAACATGCAGGAGGTGATGGCCCGCGGCGGCAAGGTGGTGCTGATCGCCGATGCCGCGGGGGTGGCCGAGGGCGGCGACGGGATCGCCGCCTCGGTCGAGATGCCCGAATGCGATCCGCTGATCGCGCCGGTGGTCTATGCCGTGCCTGCGCAGCTGCTGGCCTATTACGCGGCGGCGGAGCTCGGGAAGGACGTGGACCAGCCGCGCAACCTGGCGAAATCGGTGACGGTGGAATAACCCGCCGCCCCGTCTTCCGTCCCAGCCCGGAGCAGACCGACGCCCCGCGCCCCATGGCGCGGGGCGTTCGCGTTGCGCCGCCTCCGCGCCGCACTTTTCCGAATCTCGGGTATGGCATTCCCATTTGGAACCCATAGGAGACCGCCGCACGTCGCGCGCCTGCGCGCCCTCCCGACGCTGCCGCATCGCAGCAAAACCCACCTTAAACCAGCCTGAACGCGGGAAAAAGTGACCGCATTTCCCCCGCTCCGCCAGCGGGATGAGGGAACCCATGCCGCGAATGCACTGCGAAAATCACTTCCGCCATGCAAATTTCGAAAAACGGGTATTCACAGGATGCAAGCTTGCAGCGATGATGCCCGCGAGCCCGGCGCAAGATCGGGCCGCGACATCTTCGGGAGGATCCGCCATGCACACCGACGCCCGCCTGCCCCGCCGCCGCCCGCGCGCCGCGCTCGGCGCCGCCGCCCTCGCCGCGCTGCTCGCCGCCGCCCCCGCCTGGGCCGAGAGCCCCCGCAAGGGCGGCGCGCTGACCGTGGCGGTGGAGACCGACGTGCGCGGCTTCGACACCGTCGCCGGCGGCGTGTTCGGCCCGACCGGGGAGATCGTCGCCCGCGCCATCGAGGAGCCGCTGCTGCGCTATGACTACGAGGCGGGCGAGTTCCGCCCCCTCCTCGCCACCGCCTGGGAGGCCTCCGAGGACGGCAGGACCTGGACCTTCACCCTGCGGGAGGGCGTGAAATACCACGACGGCTCGAGCTTCGACGCCTCGGACGTCGCGCATCACTACAACCGCATCCTCGACCCGGCGATGCAGTCGCGCTCGCGCTTCTTCCTGACCTCGATCGAGCGGGTGGAGGCGGTGGACGCGCTGACCGTGCGCTTCCACCTCAAGCATCCCTGGGCGGCGCTGCTCCCGTATCTCGCCACCACCTCGATGTCCGGGCCGATCCCGGCGCAGGAGGCGGTCGAGGCCGGCACCCAGAACCGCCATCCCGTCGGCACCGGGCCGTTCAGGTTCGTGCGCTGGGACAGCGGCGACCGGATCGTGGTGGAGCGGTTCGAGGACTACTGGGACAAGGACGCGATCCATCTCGACGGCATCACCTTCCGCATCCTGCCCGACACGCAGACGCGCTACGCCTCGCTGAAATCGGGCGAGGTGGACCTGATCTGGACCGACCGCGGGGCCACCATCCTCGACGCCGCCAAGGACCCGGCGCTGAACACCCACCACGCGCTCGGCGCCGGGGGCGAGACGCTGCTCTTGAACGCGCGCAACCCGCACCTGTCGGACCCGCGCGTGCGCGCCGCCATCGCCCATGCCTGGAACCAGGACGCGCTGGTGAAAATCTCGTGGCGGGACACGCGGCCGGTGGTCAGGCACCCGCTGGTGGGGCTGAAGGACTGCGGCGACGCCGATTACCGCGCCTATGACCCGGGCAAGGCCAAGGCGCTGCTGGCCGAGTATGGCAAGCCCGTCTCGCTGAGCATGATCCACACCGCGACGCCGCGCGGGCGGGAGCTGGGCGAGCTGATGCAGCAGATGCTCAAGCAGGTGGGCATGACGCTGGAGCTTCAGCCCGTGGACCAGTCGACGCTGGTCGCGCGGGTGTTCAAGCGCGACTACGACATCTCGGGCTGGCGGCTGGCGGACGGGCTCGACATGGGCCCGCAGCTCTTCGCCGGGGTGCATTCCAAGTCGCCCTACAACCTGACCGGCTTCAACGACCCTGAGCTCGACGCGCTGGCGCTGAAGATGCGCACGGCCCCGACGCGGGAGGCGCGGCTGGACCTGCAATGCGAGATCTCGGCGAAGATCAATGCCGACGGGCAGATGCTGTTCCGCGGGGGCGGGAGCTACTACGCCTTCTCGCGCAAGCCGGTCCGGGGCATCCCCGCGCCGCGCCGGGGCGTGGTGGACGTGACCCGCGCCTGGCTGGCGGAATGACCCTGCCCGCCGCAGCCGCCCGAGCAGCCGCCCGAGCGACCATCGGAGCCGCCCCATGCGCCGCCTGATCCTGCGCGCCCGTCGCCTGGCCGTGGTGCTGCTGGCCGTCACCTTCGCCACATTCGTGCTGGCGAGCGTGCTGCCCGGCGACGTCGCGTACCAGATGGCGGGGCTCAACAGCTCCGAGGCCGAGGTGCAGGCGATCCGCGAGGATCTCGGCCTCGACCGTCCCGTGCCCGTGCGCTACGCCGCCTGGGCCTGGGACGCGCTGCGGGGGGACTGGGGGGTCTCGCCCTTGAATGGCGAGGACGTGTTCGAGGCGGTGATGGGCCGCCTGCCCGCGTCGCTCGAACTCATGCTCCTGGCGCAGCTGATGGCGCTGGGGATGGCGGTTCCGGCGGCGCTGGCCAGCGCGCGCCGCCCCGGCGGGCGCTGGGATCGGGCGATCGGCGGGGCCGCCTTCGCCTCGGTCTCGATGCCCTCCTTCATGACCGGGATCCTGCTGATCTTCCTGTTCTCGCTGACGCTCGGCTGGCTGCCGGCCACCGGCTACACGCCCTTCGCCGAGGACCCTTGGGCGAACCTGCGGGCGATGATCCTTCCGGCGCTGTCGCTGGCGCTGGTGGAGTGGACGGTGCTGATGCGCACCCTGCGGGCCGAGATGATCGGCGTGTTGCAGGAGACCTATATCGCCCTCGCCCGCGCCAAGGGGATGAGCGACGCGCGCATCCTGCTGGTCCACGCGCTGCGGCCCTCGAGCTTCTCGATGATCACGGTGCTGGGCCTGCAGGCGGCGCGGCTGATGGGCGGCGCCATCATCATCGAGCAGATCTTCGGCATTCCCGGCATCGGGCGGCTGCTGATCCATGCCGTGAACACCCGTGATTTCGTGATGATCCAGGGCTGCGTGACGCTGTTCGCAGTGGTTTTCGTGGCGGCGAATTTCCTCGTGGACCTCGCCTACGCCTGGCTCGACCCGCGCACCCGGACGGAGGCCGCCCATGGCTGAACTGAGCGCATCCGGTCCGGGCGCTGGACCCGGCGCAGCCGGGAGGGGGGGAGCGGCGGGCGCCGCGGGCCGGGGGGCGGGCCGTGACCCCGCCGCCCCGGCCACGCCCGCCGCCGACCCCGCCGATTTCGCCGCCGTTTCCGCGGCCGAGGCGGCAGCCATCGACGCCCGCGCCGAGGCCGCCGCCGTGGCCGCGCAGCTCCGCGCGGCGCGGCTCGGCCCCGCCTTCTGGGCGCCGCTCTGCTGGCTGGCGCTGGTCGCCGGGCTGGCGCTGGCGGCGCCCTGGCTGGGCCTTGCGCCCGCCGACCAGATCGACTGGATGGCCATCGCGGCGGCGCCGGGGACCGAGGGCCACGTGCTCGGGACCGATCATCTCGGGCGCGACCTGCTCTCGCGCCTCGTGTGGGGGGCGCGGGTGTCGCTGACCGTCGGCCTCGCCGCCCCGGCCATCGGGGTGGGGCTGGGGCTGATCCTCGGCATCGCGGCGGGGTATTTCCGCGGCTGGATCGACGAGGTGGTGGGCGTCGCGGTCGACGCCTGGCTGGCGATCCCGGGACTGGTGATCCTGCTGCTGTTCTCGGCCCTGTTCGGCGGGTCCTTGTGGATGGTGTGCCTGTCGCTGGGGCTGCTCTTCATCCCCACCGCCGCGCGGATCGCGCGGGCGGCGACGATCCGCTGGGCGGGGGCGGAGTTCGTGACCGCGGCGCGGGCCATGGGCGCCTCGGACCTGCGGATCATGACGCGGGAGATCCTGCCCAACATCACCTGGCCGATGACCGCCTTCGTGCTGGTGGACATCCCCATCGCCATCGTGATCGAGGGGGCGCTGTCCTTCCTCGGCCTCTCGGTGCGCGCGCCGACGCCGAGCTGGGGCGGGATGATCGCCGAGGGGCGGGAGCTGCTGGAAAGCGCGCCCCATATCGCGCTGATCCCCACCGCGGCGATGTTCCTGACGGTGCTGAGCTTCAACCTCGTCGGCGACGCGGTGCGGCGGCGGCTGGCGGGCGACCGGGCGGGAGCGATCTGATGGACGGCGCGATGACCGACCGCCCCGCGGCGCAGGAGGCGCTGCTCGAGGTCCGCGACATGCGGGTGTCCTTCGCAGCGCCCCACGGGATGATCCGCGCGGTGCAGGGGGTGGACCTGTCGCTGGCGCGCGGCCGCACGCTGGGGCTGGTGGGCGAGAGCGGCTCGGGCAAATCCGTGCTGGCCCGGGCGCTGATGCGCCTGCTGCCGCCGACGGCGCTGATCTCCGCCGCCTCGCGCGTCGGTTTCGACGGGACGGAGGTGACCGCCCTGCCCGAGCGCGCCCTGCGCCGCTGGCGCGGGCCCGGCGCGTCGATGGTGTTCCAGGACCCGATGACCGCGCTGAACCCCGTCATGACCGTGGGCGCCCAGGTGCGCGAGGTGCTGTCGCGGCATCTCGGGCTGCGCGGGCGGGCGGCGCAGGCGCGGACCGAGGAGCTGCTGGACCAGGTCGGCCTGCCGCAACCGGCCCTGCGCGCGCGCCAGCACCCGCACCAGCTTTCGGGCGGGATGCGCCAGCGCGCGGCCATCGCCATCGCGCTGGCCGCGGAACCGAAGCTGCTGATCGCGGATGAGCCGACCACCGCGCTCGACGTCACCGTGCAGGCCGAGATCCTCGACCTGCTCGCCCGCCTGCAGCGGGAGCGGAACATGGCGATGATCCTCATCACCCATGACATGGGCGTGGTGGCCCGCTGCGCCGACGAGGTGGCGGTGATGTATGCAGGGCGGATCGTCGAGCGGGCGGCGGCGCCCCCCCTGTTCCGCGCCCCGCGCCATCCCTATTCGGCGGCGCTGCTCGCCTCGATCCCGCGGCTGGACGATCCGCCCCACCGGCGGCTCGACGCCATCCCGGGCCGCCCGCCGAGCCTCGTCGCCCCGCCGCCGGGCTGCGCCTTCGCGCCCCGCTGCGCCCATGCCGCGCCCGCCTGCGCCGAGGGGGTTCCGCCGCTCGCGCCCCTCGGGGCCGGCCGGGCCTGCGCCTGCCGCACGCCCCTGCCGGAGGACATTGCATGAGCCTCGACCACCCCGATCCCGGGATCCTGCTGTCGCTCGAAGCGGTCAGCGTCGAGCATCGCCTGCCCGGACGCCGCCTCGTCCACGCGGTCACCGACCTGAGCCTCGATCTGCGCCGGGGCGAGACGCTGGGCCTGGTGGGCGAGAGCGGCTGCGGCAAGTCCTCGGCCGCGCGGGCGGTGATGCAGCTGCCGCCGCCGACGCGCGGGCGGGTGGTGCTGGGGGGCGCGGCGCTGGGCGCGCTCGACCGCGCCGGGCTGCGCGCCGCCCGCGCCCGGTTCCAGATGATCTTCCAGGACCCGATCGCGTCGCTGAACCCGCGCCGCAGCGTGCAGGAGATCCTGTGCGCGCCGCTGGAGATCGCGCGGGCGGGGGACAAGGCCGCGCGCATCGCCCGGGCGGCGGCGATGCTGGAGAAGGTCGGCCTCGACCCCGCCGACGCCCTGCCCCGCCGCCCGTATGAATTTTCGGGCGGGCAGTGCCAGCGCATCTCCATCGCCCGGGCGCTGATGACCGGGCCCGAGCTGCTGGTCTGCGACGAGGCGGTCTCGGCGCTCGACGTCTCGGTGCAGGCGCAGATCCTCAACCTGCTCGAAGGGCTGAAGCAGGAATTCGGGCTGAGCATGTTGTTCATCAGCCATGACCTCGCGGTGGTGAAGCATGTCTCGGACCGGGTGGCGGTGATGCATCTCGGCATGCTCTGCGAGGTGGCGGGGGCCGGGGAGATCTGGCGCGCGCCGCTGCATCCCTACACCCAGCTGCTGCTCTCGGCCGCGCCGCCGCCGGACCCCGACGCGCCGGCGCCGGCGCGCGCGGCGCGGCCGGCGGAGCGGCCCTCGGCGCTGGATCCGCCCTCGGGCTGCCGGTTCCGCACCCGCTGCCCGCGGGCGAGCGAGGTCTGCGCGCGGCAGGTTCCCCCGCTGCGCGCGGTCGGGCCGGGGCGCGCCCTGGCCTGTCATCACCCGCTGGACGGGTGACGCGCGCCGCCCGCCCCGGCCGTGACCCGGGGCGGGCGGCGCGCTGATTTCAGAACATTAGGTTTGCTCAGCGCCGCGCGCCACCCCGGCCCGGGCAGGCGGAGAATCCCGAATTATTGGATTCAAAATTTGAGATACCCACGGGTTCCGCTAGGCTGGGGTCAGCGATTCGAACATTGGGTATGCACATGACCGAACAGCTTCCGCCCCCCGACCATGACGTCGCGATCATCGGCGCGGGCCTGTCGGGCATCGGCGCCGCGCGCCACCTGCAGGCCGCCCATCCCGGCAAGTCCTTCGTGATCCTCGAGGCGAAGCCGCGCATGGGCGGCACCTGGACCCAGTTCCGCTATCCCGGCATCCGCTCGGACAGCGACATGCACACCATGGGCTACGCCTTCAAACCCTGGACCGACGCCAAGGCCATCGCCGACGGCCCCGCGATCCTGTCCTATATCGAGGAGACGGCCCGCGAAGGCGGCCTCGGCCCGCGCATCCGCTATGGGCGCAAGGTGCTGCGGGCCGAATGGTCGTCCGAGGCGCTGCGCTGGACCCTGTCGATCCGCGGGCCGGAGGGGGCGGAGGCGCTGACCTGCCGGTTCCTGTTCTCCGCCGCCGGGTATTACGACCACGAGCGCGGCCACCTGCCCGACTGGCCCGGCTATGACGACTATGCCGGGATCAAGGTGCATCCGCAGTTCTGGCCCGAGGGGCTGGACGTGACCGGCAAGCGCGTGGCGCTGATCGGCTCGGGCGCCACGGCGGTGACGCTGACGCCCGCGCTGGCCGAGACGGCGGCGCATGTCGTGCAGGTCCAGCGCTCGCCGACCTACGTGGTGAACCGCCCGTCCGAGGACGCGGTCGGCAACGCCCTGCGCCGGGTCCTGCCCGCGACCTGGGCCTATCACCTGACCCGCTGGAAGGTGATCCTGCAGGGGCTGCTGCGCCGCCGCTGGGTGATGAAGGACGTGCCCCGCGCCAAGCGGGTGATGGTGGAGCGGGTGGGCGCGGCGCTGGGCGACGCGGTGGACTGGCGCAGGCATTTCACCCCCTCCTACTGGCCCGGCCAGCAGCGCATCTGCGCCGTCCCCGACGGGGATTTCTTCGAGAGCCTGAAGGCCGGGAAATGCTCGATCGTGACCGGCGAGATCGAACGCTTCACCGAAACCGGCCTGCGCATGGCCGACGGCGCGGAGATCCAGGCCGACATCATCGTCACCGCCACGGGGCTGGAGCTCTTGCCCGTGGGCGGCATGGAGATCGTGGTGGACGGCCAGCCGGTCGAGATGGGCGAGACGCTGATCTACAAGGGCTTCATGTACGCGAACCTGCCGAATTTCGTGTATTTCACCGGCTACACCAACGCCTCCTGGACGCTGAAGCTGGACCTGGTGGCCGCCTTCGCCTGCCGCCTGCTGGGGTTCATGGACGCGCAGGGCTACGCCCAGGTCACGCCGCGCGCGACGGCCGAGGACATCGCCGGCAAGGACCTGAAGCCCAAGTTCCTCGCCGGTTACTTCCTGCGGGCGATGGACCGGATGCCGAAGATGGGCGCCGCCGCCCCCTGGGTGCACGAGCAGGACTATTTCCACGACCGCAAGGCCATCGGCCGGGGGCGGCCCGATGACGGCACGCTGGATTTCTCTCGGGGGCCGGACCCGGTGACGCTGCCGGACGCGCAGCGGCGCGGGGGCGCGCCGGACGCGGCGGGGGTCGCCGCGCAATGAAGGCGGCGAGGCGGGCGGCCTCAGCCCCCCGGCGGGTCGGTGAAGAACCCGGTGCGCAGCGGCGCCGCGAACAGGCGCGCGGCCTCGGCCGGGCTCTCGCGATGGTCGGCCCAGACGCGGAAATCCACCGCCCCGTTCAGCAGCGCCATCACGCATTGCGAGGCGATCAGCGGGTCCACCGGCCGCACCGAGCCCTCGGCGATGCCGTCGATCATCATCCCCGCGAAGCGCAGCGCCGCGCGGTCCGAGCGGGCCACCACCTTCGGGCGCAGCTCGGAGGGCAGCGCCTGCATCGCGGTGGTGCGCAGCAGCGGGTGCGCCCCCGAGAACTGCACCTGCAAGAGCGCGTTGATGCAGGAGGCCAGCCGCGCCTGGAAATCCGGCGCCGGCGCGTCGATGGCGAGGCGCTGCGCGCGGCTCAGCCGCTCATAGCTCTGCGCGAAGCAGTCCATCACCAGATCGTCCTTGGCGTCGAGATGGTGGTAGAAGCTGCCCTTGGAGACGTTGAGCCGCGCCGCGATCCGCTCCACCGAGGCGCCGCGATAGCCGCGCTCGTTCAGAAGCTGCGCGGCGGCGCGCAGGTAGGCGTCGCGGTCGATCTCGGCCCCCGCGCCCGCCCCCTCGGGGCCCACGTCCAGCGGCGCCGGGTCCCAGGCCGCACCCGCCGGGGCGAAGCCGGTCTCGAACAGCGCCAGCAGCCGCGCCTCGACCCGCGGGAAATCCGACAGCGCATAGCGCGGCAGCCAGGCGCGCAGCCAGTGCATGCACTCCATCAACGCCTGCGCGCGCGCCAGGTCCACAGCCCGCTCGGCCGGCGCCCGGCGCGGGCCGAAGAAATCCGCGACCCGGTTGACCAGCCCGCGATAGCGCGCGCTCAGCCGCGCGGCCGCGTCTTCCTCCATCGAGCGGATGTCCGACAGGATCGGGGCCAGCCCCTCGCCGCCCCGGCGCGCCTCGGCATGGGCGGCGAGCACGCCCGACACCATCGCCCCGAGCCGCGCGCGCGGGGTCGCCTCGGCGCCCGCCGCCTCGATCACGAGATGCTGGCGGTCGAGCGCGGCGTCGAGCGCGGCCTCGGCCAGCAGGTCCTTGCGGCGGAAGTAATAGGTGACGGAGGTGGTCTTGAGCCCCGCCGCCTCGGCCGCGGCGGCCAGGGTCAGGCCCTGCAGCCCGCGGTCGGCGATCAGCCCCGAGGCGGCGCGCACGATCTCGGCCCGCTTGCGCTGGAAACGGCCGGACTCCGCGGCCGTGGCGGGAGGATCGGAAACCCTGGACATGATCAGGACTTAGACCCGGGGCGCGGCGCCGTCAATCGCGGGCTGCGAAGAAGTCGTTGTTTTTCAACAAATCGTTGCGGAAGCCCCGCAACAGCCCGGCATGAAAAAAGGAAACCATCATGAACTCGGCGGACTGGGCCCTCGCGGGCAAATCGGTGATCGTGACCGGCGCGGCCTCGGGGATCGGGCGCGCGGCGGCGCTGGCCTATGCGGCGGCGGGGGCGCAGGTGCTGGCCTGCGACCTGGCCGAGGGGGTCGAGGAGGTCGCGGCGCAGATCCGCGCGGCGGGCGGCGCGGCGCGGGCGATGCGCATGGATGCGGGGGCCGAGGGCGACGTGATCGGGGCCGTCGACGCGGCCTGCGCGGATCATGGCGGGCTCGACGTCATCTTCGCCAATGCGGGGATCACCGGCGGGGTGCGCGGGCTGTTCGACCAGACCGCGCAGACCTGGGCCGAGGTGCTGCGGGTGAACCTGGTGGGCCCGTTCCTGGCCATCCGGCACGGGGCGCCGCGGATCGAGGCGCGGGGCGGCGGGGCGATCGTGCTGACCGCCTCGGTCGCGGGGCTGCGGGCCAATGCGGGTCCGGCCTGCTACTCGGCCTCCAAGGCCGGGGTGATCAACCTGGCCCAGACCGCCGCGCAGGAGCTGGCGGGGACCGGCGTGCGGGTGAACGCGATCTGCCCGGGGCTGATCGAGACGGGGATGACGCGCCCGATCTATGACTACGCGCGGGCGGTGGGGGCCGAGGGGCGGCTGGGGTCGCTCAACCCCCTGCGCCGGGGCGGCGCGCCCGAGGAGATCGCGGCGACGGCGCTGTTCCTGTCCTCGCCGCTGAGCTCCTACATCAACGGCCAGGCCATCGCCGTGGACGGGGGGCTGAGCGCGTCGCATCCCCACGGCCCGCGCGCGAGCGCCGAGGAGATGCAGGCGGCCATCGCGGCGGCGGCGCGCGGCGCGGAGGCGGAGGCAGGGGCGGAGGCAGGGGCGCAGGCGCAGGCGCAGGAAGCGGACTGAGCCCCCCGAAACCGCTTTCGCCGCAATGCAATAGAGCCGCGCGCGGGCGCCCCCCGCGCGCCTCCACCGTTGACAGGACGGCGGGTTGCGACGCATTAAACCAGTGTACGGATCCGCGGCCCGGCGACCCCGGCCGCGGCGTCCCGCGCCCCCCGCGCGCCCAGTTTCGGAGACGACGCCCATGACCGGACCGATCCTGCGCAGCTGCGCGGCCCTTGCGGCCGTCGCCCTGCTGGCCAGCTGCGGCCCTTCCGCCAGAAAGGCGCCGGTTCAGGCGAGCCTGATCCAGCCCGACTGCTACACCGTCGATCCCTACAAGAAGCTGCGGATCGCCAAGCCGGCCAAGAGCCTGCCGGAGCGCATGAGCGCGTTCCTCGGGGCCTGGGGCGGCGGCGCATGGGGCGGCGCGGTGTGCCATGACCTCTACGTTCTGAAGGTCGAGCCGACGGGCGACGCGATCCTGTTCGACGCGCATGGCCCCGGCTTTTCCACCGACGCCACCGCCTTCACCCGCCGCGGCGTGATCGGCGAGGACGGGCGGCTGCGGGTGCGCAAGGGCTCGGCCAAGGTGGAATACTGGATCGAGGACGGCCGCCTGCACGGCGTGCGCAAGCAGGGCCACCACACCACCCAGATCATCCTGACGCCCAAAGCGTGAGCCGCGGGAAGGACGAGAGGCCCCGCGCGGGCCGCAAGGGCGGCGCCGGCGGGAACGCGGACGGCGCCCCGGCGCGCGCGCCCGGAAAGGGGCTCGGCAAGGGGCCCTTCAATGATCCGGTCAAGGGGCGCGGCAAGGGACGCCGCGGCGCCCGCGGCAAGGGCTGGGACGACGCCGCCCCCGCCGGCGCGCCGATCGACCCGGCCTTCGCGGATGACGACGCCCCCCGGATCGACTCCCCCGGGACGGCCCCCGACGCGGCCGAGGCCCCCCGCAAGCCCGCGCGCAAGCCCGGCTGGGCCAAGCCCGGCCGCCTGCGCGCCAGGGCCCGCGCCCAGCGCCGCGACGCCGCCGCGGCCCAGGGGGCCGAACGGGCCGCCGGGACCGACGCCGCGCCGCAGGCCCAGCCCCAGGGCGATTTCCTGCCCGTGCCGATCCCGCCCCGCCCCGCCGCCACCAGGGCGGGAGAGGCGGCGCTGGAGCAGATCCGCGCCCGCGCCCTGCCCGGCAAGGGCGCCGAGATGGCGCGCTATCACAAGACCGGGCGGCTCTGCCTCGGGGTCGCCAATCCCGATCTGGACGAGCTGGCCCGCGACTGGCGCGCGCGGATCGAGGCGGAGGCCGAGGCGGCCGGGCGTCCCGCGCTGCCGGACCGGCTCGCCCTCGCCGCCGACCTGTGGGACACGGGCGTGTTCGAGGCGCGCATCGCCGCGGCCAAGCTGCTCACCCAGGCCCGGATCCGCGATGACGGCGACGCCTGGGCGCTGATCCTCGGCTGGGTTCCGGAGTTCGACGGCTGGGCCATCGCCGACGCCGTGGCGGGGGCCGCGCAGCGCCGCCTCGCCGCCGACCCGTCGCGGATCGAGGCGCTGGCGCCGCTGGTCGGCTCGGATCACCTCTGGTCCCGGCGCGCGGCGCTGGTCTTCACCCTGCCCTTCGCCAAGACCCGCCATCCGGGCGCGGGCGAGGCTGCGGCGCGCGATCTCGCCCTCGGCTGGGCCGCGTCGATGGCCCCGGACCCGGAATGGTTCATCCAGAAGGCGGTCGGCTGGTGGCTGCGCACGCTCTCGGCCCATGACCCGGAGCGGGTGCGCGCCTTCATCGACGCGCATGGCGATGCGATGAAGCCCTTCGCGGTGAAAGAGGCGCTGCGCAAGCTGGACTGACCCTTGCGCCCGCGCGCGGCGGCGGCCCCTGCAGGCGCCGCGCCGGGGCGGACCCCAACCAGAAGCGAAACGGATGAGGCGGCGCGGCCGGGCGGGCGCGCGGGGGGCGCCAGCCCCTCTCCGCGCCCGGCCGCACGTGGCCCGCATGCCGCGTGGGGTGGGCTTCGGTCCGCTCAGGGGGACAGGCCCCCGTTCGCGTCCCGAGGCGGCTGCGCCGCCAGGCGCCCTCAGCCCAGCGTCGCGCCCCTGGGGATCGGCAGGCCGCGCAGCGCGTCGGCGGCGTCCATCGCGCCCTTGCCCGCCCGCTGCA
The DNA here is from genome assembly GCF_050586345.1 of Rhodovulum sp. DZ06. NCBI lineage: Bacteria > Pseudomonadati > Pseudomonadota > Alphaproteobacteria > Rhodobacterales > Paracoccaceae > Rhodovulum > Rhodovulum sp. DZ06. Next base: position 2,253 of record NZ_JBOCEF010000036.1, on the reverse strand, counting down.
GCCGCAGGATGCGCACCGCGCCCGTCCCGCAGGCCACGGTCAACGCGTCGTCCAGGGTCTCGCCCGGGGCGCCGGTCCCCGCGCCCTCCCCGCCGACCACCTCGGTCAGCAGCGCCTTGATCCGGGCGCCGTCATGCTCGAACCAGGCGCCCGGGAAGGGCGAGAGGCCGCGCACCAGCCGGTCGACCTCCGCCGCCGTGCGGGTCCAGTCGATCTTCGCCTCGGCCTTGTCGATCTTGGCGGCGTAGGTGACGCCCGCCTCGGGCTGGACCTCTTCCACCGCGGTCCCGTCCGCCAGCGCCGCCGCGGCCTCGACCACCATCCGCGCGCCCATGGCCGAGAGGCGGTCATGCAGCGTCGCGGCGGTGTCCTCGGCCCCGATCGGCGTCGCCTCGCGCAGCAGGACGGGGCCGGTGTCGAGCCCCGCCTCCATGCGCATGATGCACACGCCGGTCTCGGCATCGCCTTCCATGATCGCGCGCTGGATCGGCGCCGCCCCGCGCCAGCGCGGCAGCAGCGAGGCATGGATGTTCACGCAGCCCAGCCGCGGCGCGTCGAGCACCGCCTGCGGCAGGATCAGCCCATAGGCCACGACGACGGCGAGGTCGGCGCCCAGCGCGGCGAACGCGGCCTGCGCCTCCTCGCCCTTGAGCGAGACGGGATGGCGGACCTCCAGCCCCAGCGCCTCGGCGCGGGCCTGCACGGGGCTCGGGCGGGGTTTCTTGCCGCGGCCCGCCGGGCGCGGGGGCTGGGAATAGACGGCGGCGATCTCGTGCCCGGCCTCGACCAGCGCGTCGAGCGCGGAGACGGAGAAATCCGGGGTTCCCATGAAGACGATGCGCATGGCGGCGGGGCCTCCTTGTTCTTCCTGTGCGGCGGGCGCGGGCGCAGGGGCCCCGGGCGTCGGCGCTTCGGGCCGGGGCGCTTCGGGCCGGGGCGCTTCGGGCATGGCAGCTTCGGGCCGGGGCGCGCCTGGCGCGGGCGCCGCCCGCTCCGCCCCCCGCGGCGCGGCGCGGCGGGCGAGGGCGGCGAGCGCCGCGCGCCGCTCGGCCGCGGGCAGAAGGTCGATCAGCGGCCGCCCCTCGACCGCGTCGATCATCCCTTGCGCGGCGGCGGCGCGGGCGCCGGTCAGCACCTTCTCGCGCAGCTCGCCCCCCGGCGCGGTCCAGGACAGGGTCACCACCGCCGCCCGCTCGATCACCCCGGAGACGCCGGGGAAATTCGGGGACGCCGCCGTCGCCGCCATCCGGTCGCGCGAGGCCCAGGCGAGGCGCGGGTTCAGCATCGGCTCGGGCGTCCCGTCGAGGCTCATCACCGCGAGGCGGCGCATCAGGCCCACCTGCGGCCCGGCCAGCGCGTCGAGCCCCGCGGCGGCGCGCAGGACGTCCAGCCGCGCCAGCTGCGCGCGCGTCTCGGCGTCCGCCCGGATCACGAAGGACCCGGAGGTGGCCAGCCGCGGATCGGGCCAGCGCAGGAAGGGCGCGAAGGGATCGTCGTCGCGAGGGTTCGACACGGGGCTCGGGCCTCCCCCCGGGCGCGGCTGCGGCGGCGGCGCCTCAGGCGCCCTGCTTGGCCCGCTCGCGCTTCAGCTTCTTCATCTTCTGGGTGATCATCTGCCGCTTCATCGAGCCGAGATAGTCGATGAAGAGCTTGCCGTTGAGGTGGTCGATCTCGTGCTGGGCGCAGGTGGCGCGCAGCCCGTCGAACTCGCCCTCGCATTCCGTCCCGTCGCGGTCGAGCCAGCGCACCCGCACCCGGTCGGGGCGGGTGACGTCGGCATAGATGTCGGGGATCGACAGGCACCCTTCCTCGTGCACCCGGGTCTCCTCGGAGGTCCAGACGATCTCGGGGTTCACCAGGGCCATCGGCTCCGGCGCCTCGTCCTTCTCCGAGCAATCCATCACGAAGAGGCGCTGCATCACGCCGATCTGGCTGGCGGCGAGGCCGACGCCGGGCGCGTCGTACATCGTCTCGAGCATGTCGTCGATCAGCGCGCGCAGATCGTCGTCCACGGCCGCGACCGGGTCGCAGACCTTCTTCAGGCGGGGATCGGGATGGATCAGGATCGGGCGCAGGGTCATGGCGGGTCAGCTAAGCGATGCGCCGGGGAGGGTCAAGAAGGCGCGGGGCCGCGGGGGGGGGGGGGGGGGGGTTTTCCTTCCCCCTCCCCCCCCCCCCCCCCCCCCCCCCCCGCCCCCGCCCCCAAAACCAAACCACAAAGAGGGAAAAAAGGAGGACTGGAGCCAGGGACAG
>NZ_JBOCEF010000035.1:7755-54059 GCF_050586345.1 Rhodovulum sp. DZ06 | reverse complement strand
CGACTACGCGGTGGACACCGGCACGCCGGTGCTGCGGTTGCTGCACAAGGCGCCGGACCGCCTGCCGGCTCCCCCGCGGTCGGGTGGCGCGAACCACTGGAGGAGCGCCTCCGGGTCCTCGACCGTCGCCGACAACCCGATGCGATGCAGGCCGGGGGACAGGGTCTCGAGCCGCGCGAGGTTCAGGGCGAGCTGGTCGCCGCGTTTCGATTCCGCCAGCGCGTGGATTTCATCCGTCACCACCCGGCGCAGGGAGCCGAAGATGCGCGGCGCGTCCTCCCAGCTCAGCATCAGCGCGAGGGATTCGGGCGTCGTCAGCAGGATATGCGGCGGGTCGGCCCGCTGGCGGCGACGGGCGGTCTGGGTGGTGTCGCCGGTGCGGTCCTCGACCCGGATCGGCAGGCCCGCCTCCTCGATGGGGATCGAGAGGTTCCGGCGGATGTCGGCGGCCAGCGCCTTGAGGGGGGAGACATAGAGGGTGTGGAGGCCCGGGGCCGGATCCTCGGCCAGCGCGCAGAGGGTGGGCAGGAACCCGGCCAGCGTCTTGCCGCCCCCCGTGGGGGCGATCAGCAGGTCCGCGCCGCCCGCCTGCGCCCGCGAGAGGAGCTCGAGCTGGTGCGGATGGGGCGTCCAGCCGCGGGCGTCGAACCAGCGGGCGAGGGAGGGCGGCAGGGCGGGCCCGGTCTGAGCGGCGGCGTCGGTCATGACGCTGGATCATAGGGCGGATCGCGGCGACGGGGAGGGGGGGCGCCCCGTGCCGCGGCCCCTGCCGCGGGTCCCCCCGCCGCGCCGCGGGGGCAGGAATTCCGGTCCGCCTGCCAAATTCATGCTACGCTTTGCGACAAGCGAGAAAGGTCTGCCCGAGGATGCCCCGAAGAATGCGCGTATTCCCCGCGTCCTGCGCCGCCCTTGTCTTGACCTCGGCCTGCGCGATCCAGGCGCCCGCGCCGGGGGGCGGCACGCGCACCGTGCTGATCGGCATCGGGGTGCTGGACCGCCCCGCCGCCGGCGAGGGCGACGTGGAGGCCGGGCGGCTCGAGGCGCTGGGGCTGGAGCTGCGCCTCCAGGGCACGCCGACGCGGGGGCCGGGGTTCAGCCTCGGCTACATCTCGCAGGACTGGCTGGTCGCGCCGCTGGACGGCGAGGGAGCGGTCGAGCTGCGCCGCGGCGCAGGCGGCGAGATGCGGCTGGAGCGGATCGCGGTGGATGACGCGGGAGACGCGGGTGACGTGGACGACGTGGGCGACCCGGACGACGTGCAGGACGAGGGAGAGGCGGAATGAAACGGATCGGCGGGGCGGCGGCCCTTCTGGCGGCGGCGGCGCTCTCGGGCTGCGCCGAGCAGGGCTATTCGGTGATCGCGGCGACGGGGACGTCCATCGGCGTCGACATCGGCACCAACCAGGCGACCAACGCGCCCTATTTCAACCTCGGCTACAAGCGCGCGGAATTCGCCTTCGTGCCGACCAACCGGCCCTCGAGCGAGACGGCGGTGACCGCGGCGGGCTATGACGGCGCGCAGGACACGGCCAACGTGTTGATGGAGCTGAAATACGGCGGCGACAGCGCCGGGGCGACCTCGGTCGGCAACGCGATCTACCAGCGCCTCGCGGTCGGGACCATCGCGGTGCAGTCCGGCGCCGCCACGGCGCTGATGGCGCGCGGGGATGACGGGCGGATCGACCCGAAGGCGGCCGAGATCGCGCAGACCACCCAGGCCCGGATCACGGAATGGCGGTCGCGCCATGACCTGATCACCGCCTGCACCTTCCCCGGCGGCACGCGCAACGACGCCAACTGGGCGAAGCTGTTCGCGGCCTACCAGGCCGATGGCGGGCCCGACGCGATGACCCGGCTCGGCGGCGCGCAGACGGTGGCCGAGTTCCGCGCCGCGCTGGAGGCCACCGGCTTCGAGGAGGTCAAGAGCCTGGCCGGGGGCCTTGAAAGCGCGGGCTGCGCGACGGCCTGATCGGGACAAGCGAAAGGGAGGGGCGCGAGATGGCCGAACTGAAGATCGTGGTGGTGGACGAGGCGACGCGCGCGCAGGTCAGGTCGGACCTCGGGGGGCAGGGCTGGACCGTGGAGCAGGAGCTTTCGGGGCTCGACGACGCGACGCTGCACCAGCTGGGCCGCAGGTTCGAAACCAAGGCGAGCTCCTCGGGCAAGGCGGCGCCCTACACGGCGATCATCGCCCGGCGCTGAGCGCGGCTTCCCCCGGCGCGCGCCCGCGCTATCCTTCGCGCCCATGCGCGCCACGGACCTGCTCACCATCCGCCCCGAGGGCCTCTATTGCCCGCAGGCGGACCTTTTCATCGACCCGCACCGCCCGGTTCCCCGGGCGCTGGTGACCCATGGCCACGCGGATCATTGCCGCCCGGGCCATGACGCGCTGCTGGCCACGCCCGAGACCATCGCCATCGCGAAGGTCCGCTATGGCGAGACCGCCTTCGCCTCGACCCAGGCGCTGCCTTACGGCGAGACCCTGCGGGTCGGCGGGGCCGACATCCGCCTGGCGCCCTCGGGCCATGTCCTCGGGGCCGCGCAGGCGGTGATCGAGGCGGGGGGCGCCCGCGCCGTCGTCTCGGGCGATTACAAGCGCGAGGCCGACCCGACCTGCGCTCCGTTCGAGGTGGTGGAGTGCGATCTTTTCATCACCGAGGCGACCTTCGGGTTGCCGGTGTTCCGCCACCCGCCCATAGGCGGGGAGATCGCCAGGCTGCTCGCCTCGCTGGCCGCGCAGCCGGAGCGGGCGCATGCCGTCGGGGCCTATTCGCTGGGCAAGGCGCAGCGGCTGATCGCCGAGCTGCGGGCGGCGGGCTACGACCGCCCGATCTATCTCCACGGCGCGCTGGAGAAACTCTGCGCGCTTTACGAGGCGCATGGCGTGCCGCTCGGGCGGCTCGAGAAAGCCGCGGCGAAGGCCGGGATGGCGGGGGAGCTGGTCCTCGCCCCGCCCTCGGCGCTGGCGGATCGCTGGGCGCGGCGGCTGCCGGACCCGGTGATCTGCGCCGCCTCGGGCTGGATGCGGGTGCGCCAGCGCGCGAAGCAGGGAGGGGTGGAGCTGCCGATGGTGATCTCGGACCATGCCGACTGGGACGGGCTCTGCGCCACGATACGGGAGGTCGGGGCCGGGACCGTCTGGGTGACCCACGGGGCCGAGGAGGCGCTGTGCCACTGGTGCGCGGGGCAGGGGATCGATGCGCGCCCCCTCTCGGTCGCGGGGCGCGAGGGCGAGGGGGACTGAGCGCGGGTTCTGGCCGGGACCGGCGGTTTTCGGCCGCGCAGCGGGGGCGGCCGGCGCCGCGGGGGGGCAAAACGGGGTGATCGCCCCATGCCCTCGGCGCGCGCGGGCGGGCATCCTCGGGACATCGAATGGAAGCGATTGATCCCCGAGGAGAAGATGATGACCCGCGACGAACATTCCCCCCGACCCCTTCCGCGCCCGGTTCCGCGGATCCTGTCCGACGGCGCCCCCGCGCCCCGCCGCGCGCCCTGCGAGACGCGGCCCAGCCCGCTGGACGGGCTTTCGGCCGACGTGGTGCTGGCCGCGGCGCTGCGGCGGCGCAGGGTGCGCCGCGATGCGACGCGCGAGATGCTGGATTTGCTGCTGGGGCGGCTCGGCGGGTCGCGGGACTGAGAGGCGGGGGCCTCCGGGCGGCTGCGCCTTCCTTCGGCGGAAGTGGCGGGGGCTGCCGCCCCCGATCCCCCGCTCGAGGGGGCATGCCCCCTCGAACGCCCCCGTGGCGCCCGGGATGGCAGGAGGCGGTGCGGGGGGGGCGGGCGGTCGGACCCTGCTTTGAAGCGCCTGGGGGAGAGGATCTCCCCCAGGTCGCAGCTCCAAGGGTTGGTCGGCCCCGGAGCGCGTCAAGGACAAGCCCGCTGCGCGGGTCGCTGCGCGATCCCTGACCCGCTCCGGGCCCTCCCGCGTGGGGCGGGCGATGGCGCGACGGCCGTGGGTGGGCGCTGGCGGGATGGGGTTGCAGGCGTGGGGCGGCAGCGCGTGGAGCGGCGCCGCGGCTGGCCGCGGAAGCGGTCGCCCTGGCGCCGCTGCGTTCGGCGGGGTGTGGCAGGCGGCCATGCGGGGGCCGGCAGGACGACCCCGCGGAGGGGCGGTCGGACCGGCAGGCCACGCCGCCCTGCCCCCCCCCATGCCTGTCGCGGCGCCGCCCGGCCCCCCTTTCCCGCCCCGCCCCGGCCCCTATCATCCCCTGCACGCAAGCCGCCCCGCCGCACACGCCCCCCCGGCCCGGAAAGCCCCGCCGTGAACCGTTTCGCCGACCTTCTCGAAGCGCTGGTCTTCACCCCGTCCCGCAACGGCAAGCTGCGGCTGCTCGAGGCGTATTTTCGCGAGACCCCCGATCCCGACCGCGGCTGGGCGCTGGGCGCGCTGTCGGGCGGGCTCGACCTGCCCGCCATCACCCCCTCCCTCATCCGCCGCATGGCCGAGGCGCGCACCGACCCGACCCTCTTCGCCCTCTCGCACGATTTCGTCGGCGACCTGGCGGAAACGGCGGCGCTGATCTGGCCCGAAGGCGCCGCCCCCGCCCCGGACCCCGCCGCCGCCGACCCGGCGCCCACCCTTCCGGGGCTGTTCCCGGACGAAGAGGCCGCCCTCGCCCCCCTTCCCGACGCCGACCCGCCGCTGTCCGCCGTCGTCGCCCGGCTGCGCGCCCTGCCCCCTTCCGCCGCCCCCGCGCGGCGCGAGGCGGCGCTGGCGGCGCTGTTCGACCGGCTCTCCGCCTCGGCCCGCTTCGCCTTGATAAAACTCTGCACCGGCGGGCTGCGCGTCGGCGTCTCGGCGGCCATGACCCGCGCCGCGCTCGCCCGCCTCGGCGCCCCGACCGCGGAAGACATCGAGGCGGTCTGGCATGGGCAGGAGGCGCCCTACACGGGCCTGTTCGCCTGGATCGAGGGCGGTCCGCCGCCCAAGGTCGACGCGGAACTGGCCTTCAGGCCGATGATGCTCGCCAATCCGCTGGAACCGGCGGACCGCGCGGGGATGGACCCCGCCGCCCATGCCGCGGAGGTGAAATGGGACGGGATCCGGGTGCAGGCTGCCTCGGCGGCGCATGGGCGGCGGCTGTTCTCACGCACCGGAGAGGACCTCTCCGGCGCCTTCCCCGACCTGCTCGCCGCGCTCGACCGCCATGGCTGCGTGGACGGCGAGCTGCTGGTGGAGGAAGACGGCGAGATCGCCCCCTTCGCCGCCCTCCAGACCCGCCTCAACCGCAAGGCGCCGACGCGGGCGATGCTGGCGGAGAAGCCCGCGGTGATGATGGTCTATGACCTGCTGCATGACGGGACCGAGGACCTGCGCGACCTGCCCTGGGAGGCGCGGCGCAAGGCCCTTGAAGCCTGGATCGCCCGCCCCGGATCGGAGCGCCTGCGCCTGTCGCCGGTGCTGGAGGCCGCGGACTGGGACACGCTCGAAGCCCGCCGCGCCGCCGCCCGCGGGGCGGGCGAGGAGGGCCTGATGCTCAAGCGCCGCGACGCGCCCTACCGGTCCGGGCGCCCCGCGGGGCTGTGGTGGAAATGGAAGCGCGAGCCGCTGCGCTTCGACTGCGTGATGATGTACGCGCAGCGGGGGCACGGGAAACGGTCCTCCTTCTTCTCGGACTACACCTTCGGGGTCTGGGACGGGGACGCGCTGGTCCCGGTCGGCAAGGCCTATTCGGGCTTCACCGATGCGGAACTGGCCGAGCTCGACAAATGGGTCCGCGCCAACGCCACCGACCGCTTCGGCACGGTGCGCGGGGTCAAGCCCGGCCTGGTGCTGGAGATCGCCTGCGACGCGCTCTCCGAGGCCCCGAAGCGCCGCGGCGGCCTGTCGATGCGCTTCCCGCGGGTGGCGCGCATTCGCTGGGACAAGCCGATCGCCGAGGCCGACCGGCTCGAGACCCTGCGTCGCGCCGCGGGCCTCGACTGACCACGCTGTTTCGAAATCGGGAACTATATTGTCCCAGCCGCCCGGTTGGACGCGCCGCCGCCCCGGTCCATGTCTAGCCCCAGGCAGACAGGACAAGGATGGGAGGGCGCGCCATGGGCATGCTGATTGACGGAGAGTGGACCGACCAGTGGTATGACACCAAGAGCACCGGGGGCCGCTTCAAGCGCTCCGAGGCCGCGTTCCGCAACTGGGTGACCGCCGACGGCGCGCCCGGGCCGACGGGCGAGGGGGGCTTCAAGGCCGAGAGCGGCCGCTACCACCTCTATGTCTCCTACGCCTGCCCCTGGGCCCACCGGACGCTGGTGATGCGCGCGATCAAGGGGCTGGAGGACCACATCACCGTCGACGCGGTGCATCCCGACATGCTCTCGGACGGCTGGACCTTCGAGACGAATTTCGACGGCGCCGAGGGCGACAGCCTGTTCGGCTCGGATTTCATGCGCGAGGTCTACCTGCGCGACACCCCGGACATGACCGGCCGCGTCACCGTCCCGGTGCTGTGGGACAAGCGGCAGGGGCGGATCGTGTCGAACGAAAGCTCCGAGATCATCCGCATGCTTGACTCCGCCTTCGCCGGGATCGTCGGCCGCGGTCACGATCATTACCCCGAGGACCTGCGGGAGGAGATCGACGCGGTGAACGCCGAGGTCTACGACCGGGTCAACAACGGCGTCTACAAGGCCGGTTTCGCCACCACGCAGGAGGCGTATGAGGAGGCCGTCCACCCGCTGTTCGAGACGCTGGAGAAGCTGGAGGCGCGGCTTGGCGCCAACCGCTACCTGTGCGGCGACCGGATCACCGAGGCGGACTGGCGGCTGTTCACCACCATGGTGCGCTTCGACTCCGTCTATCACGGGCATTTCAAGTGCTCGATCAAGCGGTTGGTCGATTTCCCCAACCTCTGGGCCTGGACGCGGGAGCTGTACCAGCGGCCCGGCGTGGCGGCGACCGTGCGGCTCGACCACATCCGGCGCCACTACCACTACAGCCACGAGACGATCAATCCGAACCGCATCGTGCCCGCGGCGCCCGAGATCGATTTCACCGCCCCGCACGGGCGGTCAGGGATGCTCGCCGCCTGAACGAAAATTTGGAAAATGCACGCATAGCGGGAATTGGTAATTGTCTATTAACTCTTGGGGGCCCATTGTGTCCTCAGCCGCCCGCTGCGGCGACGCCCCAGTCCCCCCCCAGGAAAAGGATCGGGCGTTGATGCGGGCGAGCGGGCCCCTCGCTCTCCCTCCTGAGCGTCGGGTTCGCGGGGTCCGGCGATCGCCTTTGCGGCGGGCGATCGCCGGCATTCCCGCAAGGCTGCACGCCGGGATTGCAGGCGCGCGGCATGGGCCGGACGCGGGGGCCGCTCTCTCCCTCGCGCCCGGTCTTTTCATGTCCGGCGCTCCCGGAAACGGGCCGCGCGCCGCGGGCCGCGGGTCACGCGCCGGGGCCAGGCCGGGGCCGACGCGACAAGGCGAAGACCTGCGCTGCGGCAGGCCGACGCGCCAAGGCGACGACCGACGCCAGGCCGACGACCGGCGCTGCGCCAGGGCGGCCGCTCCGCGCCCACGACCCACGCGCCGCGAGCCACGCCTGCGCCGCAGGCCAAGCCTCGACCCACGCGCCAGAAGCCCATGACTGCGCCGCTGGCGGCCGTCGCTCCCATGCGCCCGCGCCGCGATCCGCTCCGACACCCGCATCGGGCCCCGCATCTCCGCGACCCACGCGCCCGCAACCCAAGTCCGACCCGAACTCCCCGTCTCCAGCCCGGCCGAGCCGCCCCGTGAACACCCCCGCCCATATCCTGATCGCCGCCGGCCTGTTCGCCCGCCCCGGGCGCCCGGGGCTCGGCCTCGCCGCCATGGCGGGCGCGCTGGTCCCCGACATCTCGGTCTTCACCATGGTGGCGTGGGAGCACCTGGTGCAGGGCCGCCCCCTCTCCCTCGTCTTCGGCTACGACTACCGCGACCCGTTCTGGCAGGGGATCTTCGCGGTCGACAACTCCATCCCCCTCTGGGCGCTGCTGGCCCTCGCCGCGCTGGCCTGGCGCAAACCGATGCTCGCCGCCTTCGCCGCCGCGGGGCTGCTGCACGTCATCTGCGACCTGCCGCTGCATAACGAGGACGCGCGCCGCCATTTCTGGCCGCTCTCGGACTACGTGTTCCACAGCCCCCTCTCCTACTGGAACCCGGCCCGGCACGCGGGCTGGGTGGCCCCGGCCGAGCTGCTCCTCTGCCTCGCCGCCGCGCTGGCGCTGGCCCGCCGATACCCCGCAAGCGGGGCGCGGGTCGCGCTCGGCCTCGGGCTGGGGGTCGAGGCGCTCTGCACCATGGGCCCCATCGCGGCCATGGCCATGGCGGGCTGAGCGCGGCCAACCGCCGCCGCCCGCCGCCCGCCGCCTGCCGCCCGCCGCCAACCGTCCGCGCGGCCTCTCCCGGCGCTGCGCCCCCTGCGTCCCCCGGCGCCATGACAACCGCGCGGGGCGGCGCTAATCATGGGCCATGTCGATCTGGTCCCGCATTGCAGACGCGCTCGCCGCCCTTCGCCAGGGGGAAACCCTTGGCGACGTGTTCGACCGCCTGCGCACCCCGCCCGAACAGACCGCGGGCTTCGCCATCGCGGTCATCGCGCTCGGGGCCAAGATGGCCAAGGCCGACGGGCAGGTCACCCGGGACGAGGTCGCCGCCTTCCGCGAGGTGTTCCACATCCCCCCGGCCGAGGAGCGCAACGCCGCCCGGATCTTCGACCTCGCCCGCACCGACATCGCCGGCTACGAGGGCTACGCCGCCCGAATCGCGAAGATGTTCGGCGACCGGAAGGAGCCGCTCTCGGACCTGCTCGAGGGCCTGTTCCACATCGCCGCCGCCGATGGCGAATACCACCCGGCCGAGGAAGCCTTCCTGCACCGGGTCTCCGAGATCTTCGGCCTGCCCGAGCGCACCTTCCGCGCCCTCCAGGCCCGCTACGCCCCCGGCGCGCCGCCCGATCCCTACGAGGTGCTCGGCGTCTCGCCCGACGTGTCGGACGAGGCGCTGCGCCGCGCCTGGCGCGCCCAGGTGCGCGAAAGCCATCCCGACCGGATGATCGCCCGCGGCGTCCCGGAGGAGGCGGTGAAACTGGCCACCGCGCGACTCGCCGCAATCAACCACGCCTATGAAGAGGCGATGGCCCTGCGCGGCCGCGGCTGAGGCCCGGGACCGCGCGGCGACCGCCCGGCGACCGGCCCCCCGCGAGCCCCGCGGCGCACGGCGGATGTCACCCGGGATCAGCGCCGCGCACGCGCAGGTTGCAAAATGAATTCGGCGTCTGAATAACAGTTTTCATTTACCTTCACCTCGTGTTCACTCCCTTTGCGCAGGCCCGAACCGGGTCTGCACTGTGTTCGAAGCGTAAAGCGTCCTGTGCCGCGGCGTGTTGTGTGGGCCGCAACCATGATCCGGGTCGTCCAACCCCACGGGCCGTCCCGAAGGGTCATTCCGCCGGCACGCGGAACTCAGCCGCCCCGCGCCCCCCAGGCGCGGGGCGGTTCACGTTTCAGCGCCCCGCGCCCTGAACAAGCGGCCGCCGGGGGGGCAGGGGGGGCCGACATGCGAAGGGGGCGCGCCCGGCCGGGCGCGCCCCCTCGTCTTTTCCAGTCCTGCGCCGGGGCTTACGGCCCCATCGAGTTCGGCAGCAGCAGCGCGATCGCCGGGAAGGCCACCAGCAGCGCCAGGCGGATGATGTCCACCACCCAGAACGGCGTCACGCCGCGGAAGATCGTGCCGGTCGACACGTCCCCGACCACGCCCTTCAGGATGAACACGTTCAGCCCCACCGGAGGGGTGATGAGCGAGATCTCCACCGCCACCACCACGATGATGCCGAACCACACCGGGTCGAACCCCAGCGAGACGATCAGCGGGAAGAAGATCGGCACCGTCAGCAGCAGCATCGAGAGCGATTCGAACACGCAGCCCAGCGCCAGGTAGATCGCCAGGATCATCAGGATCACCATCCAGGGCGACACCGCGTTGGCGGTCACGATCTCCAGCAGCGCCTCGGGCAGACCGGCGATGTTCACGAAGTTCGAGAACACCCAGGCGCCGATCAGCACCGAGAACAGCGAGGCGGAGGTGTTCGTCGTCTCGCGCAGCACCTCGAAGATCGACTTCAGGTTCAGCGTCCCGCGCGACAGCGCGATCAGGAACGCGCCCATCGCGCCCATCCCCGCCGCCTCGGTCGGCGAGAAGGTCAGGTTGATCGGGTAGAAGTCGAGCGCGCCGTAAAGCCCGCCGATCACCAGGAAGAACAGCAGCAGCACCGCCCAGACGTCGCGCACCGCGCGCAGCCGCCCGCCCCAGTCCGTCCGCTCGCCCGCCGGACCCGCCGCCGGGTTGCGCGTCACCGTCCAGGCCACGGCGCACAGGTACAGGGTGATGCCCAGGAGGCCCGGGATCACGCCCGCGATGAACAGCTTGCCGATCGAGGTCTCGGTCAGCAGCCCGTAGATCACCAGGATCACCGAGGGCGGGATCAGGATGCCCAGCGTGCCGCCCGCCGCGATCGAGGCGGTGGACAGGCTGTCGGTGTACCCGTAGCGGCGCATCTGCGGCATCGCCACCTTCGACATCGTCGCCGCGGTGGCGAGCGACGAGCCGCAGATGGCCGAGAACCCGCCGCAGGCCACGATGGTCGCCATCGCGAGGCCCCCGCGCAGGTGGCCGAGGAAGGCGTTCGAGACGTTGTAAAGCTCCCGGCTCAGGCCGCCCTTGTTCACGAACAGGCCCATCAGGATGAAGAGCGGGACGACCGACAGGCCGTAATCCTGCGCCGCATCGATGGTCAGGCGCGCGGTCTGCGACAGGGCGGCGCGCATGTTGCGCTGCTCGGCCAGGCCGATGATGCCGACGAGGCCCATGGCGAAGGCGATGGGCACGCGCAGCAGGACGAGGCCGAGGACGGCGGCGAATCCGATCAGGGCTTCGGTCATGTCAGACGGTCTCCTGCGCGAGGATCTTGGGCGCGAAGATGAGGATCAGCCCGCGCGCGATCATCAGCGCGGCGGTCAGGTACACGGCGCCGGCGATGAACCAGGCCGGGTAGAATTCCGGGATCGCGAGGTATTCGGTCACGTCGCCGTAGGACCGGGCGCGCTCGGCCAGCGCCACGATGCGGTCGGCGGGCCAGAACAGCAGCGCGCCGAACAGCGCGGCCAGGACGCCGTCGCGAAAACGCGCCATGCGGGCGTTGAACAGCGGGTCGAGCAGGTCCACGGCGATATGCTCGTTCTTCGCCGAGATGATCGGCACGCCCGAGAACACCACCAGCGCCATCAGGATGCGCGTCAGCTCGGTCGCCGCGGGAAGCGGGGAATCGAAGGCCGAACGCAGGATCACGTCGGCGAAGGTCATGCCCATCAGCGCGAACAGCGCGGCGGCGCCCAGGAGCGCGGGCGCAAGTTCGGCGGATCTGGCGATGCGGGTCAACTTGGACATGGTGCGGAAGGCCCCTGTCGGTCTGCGCGAGAGGGGGGCGGCCCCCCGGCGCTGCGGTTGCGTGCGGCTGGATACGGAGAGGGCCCGCCCGGAGCGGGCGGGCCCTCGTCGCCGGGCGAGACGCCCGGGCGATCACTTCATCGAGGCGAGCTCGGACTTGATCATGTCGTAGGCGGCGGCGGCGTCGACGCCGGTCGCGGAGATCTCCTCGAGCACCGCGGTGGTCACGGTCTGCGAGATCTTCGAGAGCAGCTTCAGGTCGGCCTCGGTGGCCTCGTGGAACTTGCCCTCGGCGACAGCGGCGCGGCCGGCGGCGTCGGCCTCGTCCCAGACCTGGCCGAAGACGCGGGAGGCGGGCTCGCCGAACACCTTCGATTCCAGGGCTTCCTGCACGTCGGCCGGCAGGCTGTCCCAGGTGTCCATGCTCATCAGCATGGCGAAGGAGCCGCGATAGAGGCCGCCGGGCATGGAGATCACGTTCGGCGCGACCTCGAACAGCTTGAACGAGGCGTGGGATTCGATCGGCATGACCACGCCGTCGGCGGCGTTGGAGGCGAGGGTCTCATAGACCTTCGGGGCCGGAACCTGGATGCCGATGGCGCCCAGCTGCTCGCCCATCATCGAGGCGACGCCGCCCGGAACGCGCAGCTTCAGCCCGTTCATGTCGGCGAGGCCGTTGGAAAGCTCGGCGCCGGTCTGCACCACGGCCGGGCCATGGGTGTGGACGGCGAAGACCTTCACGCCCTTGTGCTCGTTCGCGGCGGCCAGGTGCTTCTCGAACACGCGCCAGTAGGCGACCGAGGCGTCCTCGGCCGAGCCTTCGAAGCCCGGAAGCTCGATCAGCTTGGTGGTGGTGAAGCGGCCGGCGTTGTAGCCGTGGAAGATGATGGTCATGTCCGCGGCGCCGTCCAGCACCAGGTCCATCATCGCGGGCGGCGGGGCCAGGCCCAGCTTCACCTCGCCGGTGACCTTCCCGTCGGTCGCCTTCTCCATCATCTCGATGAAGCGCGGCCACATCTTGGCGTTGAAGCCGTGGGTCGGCGGGGCCCAGGACGCGATGGTCATGGTGTAATCGGCGGCCTGCGCCGGGATGGCGGCGGCGAGGGCGAGGGCGCCCGCGGCCAGGGTGTTCAGAAGACGCATGATCGATCCTCCCAGATGCGCGTGTCTCTGTCGGCTGTTTAGCGCGTTATATGTTATTTGACATAACAAATAACACCGCGCCGCTGCGGACCCAAGCGGAATCTTGCCATTCCGCCCGTCTCCCGGTCCGGGCCGGCGCGCAGAATGAACGGAAAACCGCGCGCAGGGCAAGCTTTCATCGACCGAGCGGTCGGCTTTTTTGCAACGGTCCCCTTACGGTCTTGTCCCGCGGCGTTTTCGGCCTGTCCGAGCCTGCCCCGCGGCGGGCGCGCGCGCCCAGCCCCGCGGCGGCGCGGTCCGGCACGCGGACGCGCCGCCGCCCCTCGCCTTCGCCGCCCCGCGCGCTATACCTTCGGGGGGAAGACAGGCGGCCGCCGCGCCGCGCCCCGCAGGAAAGCCCCGCCATGCCCGTCACCCCCGCCTCCGCCCCCGACGCCATCGACCCGGGCGACCTGTCGGCCCTGCGCGCCGCGCTCGGCCGCTTCGCCACCGGGGTCACGATCATCACCACCCGCGGCTTCGACGGGGCGCCGGCGGGGTTCACGGCCAACTCCTTCAACTCGGTCTCGCTCGACCCGCCGCTGATCCTGTGGTCCCTGGCCCGGTCCTCGCCGCGGCTCGGCGTCTACCGGGCGGCGGAGCATTACGCGGTCAACATCCTCGGGGCCGGGCAGGCCGAACTCGCCTCGCGCTTCGCGCGCCGGGATCTCGACCGGTTCGACGGGGTGGACTGGCACGAGGGGCTGGGCGGGGCGCCGGTGCTGGAGGGCGCGCTGGCGGTGTTCGAATGCGCGCACGAGGCGGTCTATCCCGCGGGCGACCACGAGCTGTTCATCGGCCGGGTGATGAACTGCGCCATCGGCGAGGGCGCGCCGCTGACCTTCTTCGCCGGCCGGTTCGGCTCGCTCCAGGATGCCGCCGAGGCGACGCCGGCGCCGGAGGGCGCCCCCGCGCTGGCCGAGGACCTGGAGCGCGCGGCGAAGCTGGCCCGCGCCGGCGCGACGCTGCCGGAGGAGGAGGAGGCCGAGCTGCGCCGCCGCCTCTCGCGCCTCGGGGGCTGACCGGGCGCCGCGCCGTCGCATCGCCCGCCGCGCCGTTCCCAGCGCCGCCCCGACCGCCCCGACCGGCCCGCGCGTCCCATAGCGCGGGACGATGGCGGCGCGCACGATTCATCATCCCGCGCCCGCTTGCCGCGGCCCCGCTTCCCCGCTAGGTTCCCGCCCGCCCTTGCGCATGCCGCGCCGGGGCTCTGACGCCATGGGCCCATCCCGGCCCGCTTCCACTGGAGAACCGCCATGTTCAAGGGATCGATCCCCGCTCTCGTCACGCCCTTCCGCGACGGGAAAGTGGACGAGAAAGCCCTGGTGGACCTCGTGGAATGGCACGTGGAAGAAGGCTCGTCCGGCATCGTCGCGGTCGGCACCACCGGCGAATCCCCCACGCTGAGCCACGACGAGCATGAGGGCGTGATCGAGCTGATCGTGAAGACCGCCAGGGGCAAGATCCCGGTGATCGCGGGCGCGGGCTCCAACAACACCGCCGAATCCGTGCGCCTGATCCGCTTCGCAGAGGCGGTGGGCGCCGACGCGGCGCTGGTGGTGACGCCCTACTACAACAAGCCGTCCCAGCGCGGCCTGATCGCCCATTACACCGAGCTGCACTCGGCCTGCGACCTGCCGATCATCATCTACAACATCCCCGGCCGCTCGGTCATCGACATGACCCCGGCGACGATGGGCGAGCTGTCGAAGCTGCCGCGCATCATCGGCGTGAAGGACGCGACCGGCGACATGGTCCGCGCCTCGGCCACCCGCGCCGCCTGCGGGCCGGACTTCCTGCAGCTGTCGGGCAATGACGACAGCGCGCTGGGCTTCATGGCCACCGGCGGGCATGGCTGCATCTCGGTCACCGCCAACGTGGCCCCGCGCCTGTGCGCCGACTTCCAGGAAGCCTGCCTCGTCGGCGACTTCAAGCGGGCGCTGGGGATCCAGGACAAGCTGTTCCCGCTGCACATGGCGCTGTTCGTGGAGCCGAACCCGGTCCCGGCGAAATACGCGCTGTCGCTGCTGGGCAAGTGCACCGACCAGGTGCGCACCCCGCTGGTCGAGCCGACCGAGGAGACCAAGGCGGTCGTCCGCGCCGCCATGGTCCATGCGGGTCTGCTGGACGGCTGATCCGATGGCGATCCGGGAAGGCGAGGAGCGGCTGGGCTTCGACCCGGCCGCGCGCGGCGACGCCTCGATCGCCTTCCTGGGCCGCATCCGCACGCCCTGGTCGAAGGGCGATTGCCCGAAGAACATCGCCCGCGCCCGGGAAACCGGGCAGGGCGCGCGGGTTGAATTGCTTCCCGAATGCGAGGCCCTGCTGACCGGCCTCGCGCCCGGGCGCTGGGTGATGCTGCTCTACTGGATGGACCGGGCCGAGCGGGACATCGCCGTGCAGCGCCCCGGCCACGTGGACGGGCCGCGCGGCTGCTTCGCCATCCGCACCCCGGCGCGGCCCAACCCGATCTCGATGGCCTGCGTGCAGGTGACGGGGATCGAGGGAACCACCCTTCATATCGACGCCGCCGACTGTTTCGACGGCACGCCGCTGGTGGACATCAAGCCCTGGCTGCCCACCGTCGACGCCCCGCCGGGCGCCGCCTCGGGCGACATCAGCGTCTGATCGGGCGCAGGGCGCGGGATTTCCGCCTTCCGCGCTTGGCGTCGCGCCCCGGGCGCCATATATCCGCCCGCCATGGCCCAGTCGAAAAAATCCGATCCGAACAACAAGCTCGTCGCCGAGAACCGGCGCGCCCGCTACGACTACACCATCGAGGACACGCTGGAATGCGGCATCGTCCTTGAGGGGTCGGAGGTCAAGTCCCTGCGCCAGGGCGGGGCGAACATCGCCGAATCCTACGTCTCGGTGGAGGGCGAGGAGCTGTGGCTGATCAACGGCTACATCGCGCCCTATCTCCAGGCCAAGACCTTCGGGCACGAGGAACGCCGCCGCCGCAAGCTGTTGGTTCACCAGAAAGAGCTCGCCAAGCTCTGGGCCGAGGCGTCCCGCAAGGGCGCCACGCTGGTGCCGCTGAAGCTCTATTTCAACGACAAGGGCCGCGCCAAGCTGCTGATCGGCATCGCCAAGGGCAAGAAGATGGCCGACAAGCGCGAGACGTCGAAACAGCGCGACTGGCAGCGCGAGAAGTCGCGGCTGCTCAAGAACCAGGGCTGATCGCGGCGCGCGCATGCAGGCGCGGCGCCGGGCCGATTGCCCTTGGCTCCCCGGGCGGCTACCAATTGCGAACCGCCGTTCCGGAGCCTGCCGCATGATCACCGACCCCACCCGCCTGTTCGAGGCGCTCGACGCCACGTGGCCCGCCGCCGAGACCAGCGAGGACCTCGCCCCCGGCTGGCGCCTGCGCCGCGGCGCGGGGGGCGGCAAGCGGGTCAGCTGCGCCACCGCGCTCGTGTCCGGCGCGACCCCCGACATCGTTCCGGCCGAGGCCGCGATGCGCGAATGGGGGCAGGTCCCGCTGTTCATGGTGCGCCCGGGCGAGGATCGCCTCGACGACCTGCTGGCCGCCCGGGGCTACGACATCATCGACCGCACCGTGATCTACGCCGCCGACGCGGGCCCGCTGGCCGACGCGCCGCTGAAGAAGGGCGTGCGGGCGGTGACCGTGCGCACGCGCCTCGCGCTCTTGCATGAAATCTGGGCCGAGGGCGGCATCGGGCCCGAGCGGGTCGCGGTGATGGAGCGTTGCGCCGGGCCCAAGGCCACGATCATGGCCCGCACCGACGCCGCCACCGCGGGCGTCGCCCATGTCGCCGTGGACGGGGACGTCGCCATGCTCCACGCCGCCGAGGTGCGCCGCGAGGCGCGCCGCTTCGGCGCCGGGACCGCGCTTCTGGCCGGGGCCGCGCGCTTCGCGCTCGACAACGGGGCCGGCACGCTGGCCCTCGCGGTGACCGAGGCCAATGCCGGGGCCCGCGCCCTCTATGAGCGCGCCGGGATGACCGTCGCCGCGCAATACCGCTATCGCATCGCGCAGGGCTGACCGGCCCGGCGCGACCCCCTTGCGGACCCGCCCGGAAGATGGCGGGCCGCGTCCTTGTCCAGGGAGGACCCCCCGCATGACCACCGATCCCGACCGCCAGCCGCCCGAGCTGCCCGACGGCCCGCCCACCGCGCTCGACCTGCCGCCCGCGGACCCGCTCCCCGAGGACACGGCCAAGTATTTCGCCGTCTGCCAGGACAAGCTGGGCATGGTGCCGAACGTGCTGCGCGCCTACGCCTTCGCGCCCGAGAAGCTGCGGGCCTTCTCGGGGATGTACAACGACCTGATGCTGGCGCCCTCGGGGCTGACCAAGCTGGAGCGCGAGATGATCGCGGTGGCCGTCAGCTCGATCAACAAGTGCTTCTACTGCCTGACCGCCCATGGCGCGGCGGTGCGCGAGCTGTCGGGCGATCCGAAGCTGGGCGAGCTGATGGTGATGAACTGGCGCGCCGCGGCGCTGTCCGAGCGGCACCGGGCGATGCTGCTCTTCGCCGAGAAGATGACCGAGCGCAGCCACAAGATCGAGGAAGAGGACCGCGACGCGCTGCGCGAGGCGGGGTTCACCGATGCCGACATCTTCGACATCGCCAGCGTGGCGGGGTTCTTCAACATGACCAACCGCGTCGCCTCGGCCACCGACATGCGGCCCAACGACGACTACCACGCCCAGGCGCGCTGAGCGTCCCGGCGGGGGCGGGCGGGCTCGGGGGGCGTTAAGCCCCCGCTCGCCCGCCCGCGCCGCGCGTCCCGCGTCGCGCCCGACGAGGCCGCTGCGCCCGCGCGGCGGCGGCGGCGGGGCGCCCGGGGGCGGGCCGGGGCGGGTTTCCGCCGGTTTTTACGATCATTTTCCCGTGCTGCGGGGCGGCAAGCGCCGTTCTTGATTGCATTTTCCGCCGATCCGGCCCATATGGGGCCGATCCCTCTCCGTGCGTAGAGGACGGCAAGGCCGTCGACGGGGGCAGGGGATGCGCCTTCCCGGCCGAATGATCGCCGGGACCCGGGCGCCCAGCGGCCGCGCCTTCGCGGCCATCCAGAACGCCTGAGGCTGTTCTACGCAAGCTCCACGCACCGACCCCGCGGCCTTGTTGCGCGCGCCGAAGATCCGGCGCGCCCGGGCCGCCTGTTGAAAGCGCCGGTTTGACCCGTTTTTCCGATCTCGGCCTCGCCGAGAAGATCCTCGTTTCCGTCGAAGCCCAGGGCTACGACACCCCCACCCCCATCCAGGCCCAGTCGATCCCCGTGATCCTTGAAGGGCGCGACCTTGTCGGCGTCGCCCAGACCGGGTCCGGCAAGACCGCCTCCTTCGTTTTGCCCGCGCTGCAGC
This sequence comes from Rhodovulum sp. DZ06, assembly GCF_050586345.1. Lineage (NCBI taxonomy): Bacteria > Pseudomonadati > Pseudomonadota > Alphaproteobacteria > Rhodobacterales > Paracoccaceae > Rhodovulum > Rhodovulum sp. DZ06. The sequence continues at coordinate 36,132 of NZ_JBOCEF010000035.1, read as the reverse complement.
GCGCCTCGGAAGGCGTGCAGCCGAAGCCCAAGGGCTGCCGCACGCTGATCCTGACCCCGACGCGCGAACTCGCCGGCCAGATCGGCGACGCGATCCGCACCTATGGCTCGCGCCTGCGCCCCGCCGTCGCCACCATCGTCGGCGGCATGCGCCCCGGCCCGCAGGTCCGCGCCGTGGCGCCGGGCGTCGACATCATCGTCGCCACCCCCGGCCGCCTGATGGACCACATGGAGACCGGCGCGGTGAACGTGTCGGGCGCCGACCTGGTGATCCTCGACGAGGCCGACCAGATGCTCGACCTCGGCTTCCTTCCGGCCGTGCGCAAGATCCTCTCGGCCTGCGCGCCGGGGCGGCAGACGGTGCTGTTCTCGGCCACCATGCCCAAGGCGATCCGCGGGCTGGCCGACGACTTCCTGCGCGATCCGGCCGAGGTCTCGGTCTCCGTCGCCTCGCGCCCGGTCGAGCGCATCGACCAGCGCGTGATGCACATGGAGCACCCGGAGAAGAAGGGCGCGCTGATCGACTTCCTGACGGAAGAGAAGGTCGAGCGCGGCATCGTCTTCACCCGCACCAAGCGCGGCGCCGACCGCGTGTGCCGCTGGCTCTGCCAGGCCGGGCTGGTGGCCGAGGCGATCCATGGCGACAAGACCCAGGGCAAGCGCGACAAGGTGCTGAACGGGTTCCGGCACGGCCGGGTCCACATCCTCGTGGCCACCGACGTGGCGGCGCGCGGCATCGATGTCGAGGGCGTCACCCACGTGGTGAACTATGAGCTCCCCGAGGTCGCCGAGGCCTATGTCCACCGCATCGGCCGCACCGCGCGCGCCGGGGCCAGCGGCATCGCCCTGTCGCTCTGCTGCCCGGACGAGATCCCCTATCTGCGCGACATCATCATGCTGACCGAGATGACCCCGCGGCTGATCGGCGACGGGCCGAGCGCCGAGGAGGTCTACCTCGCCAAGCCCGCCAAGAAGGGCGGGCGGCGGCGCGGCGGCGGCGGCCAGCAGGCGCAGGGCCAGGGCCAGAAGCAGGCGCAGGGCCGCGGCCAGGGCCGCCCGCAGGGCAAGCCCGCCCGCGGCGGCGGCGAGCAGGACGGCCGCCCGGCCCGCAAGCCGCGGGCCGAGGGCGCCCCGCGCGCGGCGGGCGGCGGCGAGGGCCGCGGGCCCAAGGGCGGCGACCGGCGCCGCGGCGGGGGCGGCGAGACCGCGCCCCGGCGCAATGGCGGCGGCGACGCCCCGGCCCGGCGCCGCAGCGGCGGCCCGCGCCGTCGGCGCAGCGGCGGGGGCGGCGGCGGCGAGTGATCGCCCCCCGGGTCCCGGAATGAAAAACGGCCCGCGCTTCCCGGCGCGGGCCGTTCTCGTCTCCAGGTTCCATCCCGGGCGCCGCCGCGCCCCGGCGCGGCGCGGGCGGGCGAGCGGGGGCTTCAGGCCCCCCGAGGCCGCCCGCCCACCGGGGAAACCCTCAACCGGGGAAAACCCTCAGCTGCCGCGGCGCACCGCGGTCGCCACGCCCCAGTCGGTCGGCACCATCACCCGCTTCAGCGCCAGCCCGCCGTCCCGCGGGCCGAAATAGACCCGGAACTCCATCGGCGGCTTCTTCATCATCTTCGGCTTGAACCCCGCCTTGCGCTCGATGACGCCCGAGCACTTCACCTCGTCCGTCTTCGCCACCTTCTCCGGCGCGCCCAGCTGCGCGCGCACCACCCGGCGGCCGTCGAAAATCTCCATCGCCGCGTCGCACAGCGCCCCGCCCGGCCGCTCGCGCAGCATCAGCGCGATGGCGGTCAGCGGGTCCACCGCGCCCTGCCAGGCCCGGGCCTCGGCCTCCCACGGGCGGCTCTTGTAGGGCGGAACCGCGGTCACGTCGGTCACGTCGCCGCCGTCGAAGGCGATCGACAGCTCCATGGAATCATCCGCGAAGCTGCCCTCGGCCTCGAACAGCGCCGGGGAGGCGCCCGGGGCCAGCGGGTCGCCCCCCGGCGCCGCGCCCGACGCGGTGGCCGAGAACCGGCCCCCGACGATGGCGGAGATCAGCCCCGACGCCTCGCCCTTCGCCGCGGCGCTGTAGCGGTCGCCGTCCATCTCCAGCGCCAGGCGCACGTCGCCGATGGGAAAGCCGCCGAAATAGAGGTCGAACACCTCGGCCTTCGGCCCCTCGGCCAGCCCCGCCTCGGGGGCGGCGTCGGCGGCGCCGAACACCGCGCCAAGGCCGATCCCCGCGGCGGCGAACAGCAGCGCCCCCACCCCCGCCCGCGCCTTGCGGGCCGAGCGCATCAGGGTTCCGTGGGGCAGGGCGGACGGACGGTCGCCGCCCGGCAGGGCGCGGCGGCGGGCGCCGGCGCGGGCGGGTTTCTTCTGGTCGGGCTCTCGTGCGCTGCGCATCGGCGCCTCCGATCGGCTGGGGCGCGCGGATGGGAAGGGCGCGCCCGGGTGTCTCTCGACGGTCTCTCGGCCCCGCCTCCCGCCGCTCCGCGCGCGCATCGCCGCGGGGCCGGGGGCTTGGCCCTCCCCTTGGCATATGGGATAGGGTTGGGCGATGTCATGACCCACGCCGCCGGGTTTCCGCCGCAGCTTGGGCGGATCGGCCCGCTCCGCCCCGCCGGATCGGGCCCCGCCCGCCGCGCGCCCCGCCGCAATCGGTCCCTCGCCGCCCATCACGTATCCGGGAGATCCCGCGCCCATGTCCCAGCCCGCCCCTGCCGCGACCGCCGAAGCCGCCGCCGCCGCCGAAGCGCTGGCCGAGGACCTGGCCGTCCGCCTCGAAGCCGGAGAGCGCCGCGCCCTCGCCCGCGCCATCACGCTGGTGGAATCCACCCGCCCCGATCACCGCGCGGCGGCCGAGGCGCTGATGCGCCGCCTCTATGGCAAGCATGACCAGGCGATCCGCGTCGGCCTCTCGGGCACGCCCGGCGTCGGCAAATCCACCTTCATCGAGAGCTTCGGCATGATGCTGGTGAAGGCGGGGCTGAAGGTCGCCGTCCTCGCCGTCGACCCGTCCTCGGCCCGCACCGGGGGATCCATCCTCGGGGACAAGACGCGGATGGAATACCTGACGCGCGAGAAGAACGCCTTCATCCGCCCCTCGCCCTCCTCCGCCGCCCTCGGCGGCGTCGCTCGCCGCACGCGCGAGGCGATCATCCTGTGCGAGGCCGCGGGCTTCGACGTGATCCTGGTGGAGACCGTCGGCGTGGGCCAGTCCGAGACCATGGTCGCCGACATGACAGACATCTTCCTGCTGCTCATGGCTCCCGCGGGGGGCGACGAGCTCCAGGGCGTCAAGCGCGGGATCATGGAGATCTGCGACATGATCCTGGTGAACAAGGCCGACGGGGACCTGAAACCCGCGGCCGAGCGCACCCGCGCCGATTACGCCGGCGCCCTGCGCCTGCTGCGCAAGCGCCCGCAGGACCCCAAGGATTTCCCCAAGGCCATCGCCGTCTCCGCGCTCGAGGACCGGGGCCTCGAGACGGTGTGGGAGGAGATCCGCGCCCTCGACGGCTGGCGGCGCGAGGGCGGCATCCGCGACAACCGCCGCCGCGAGCAGGCCGTGACCTGGATGCGGGCCGAGATCGAGGGGCGCCTGGCGGAACTCTTCCGCTCCGCCCCCGCGGTGGCCGAGCTGCTGCCGAAGCTCGAGGCGCAGGTCGGGGGCGGCGACACCCCGCCCGACACCGCCGCGGCCGAGGCGCTGGCCGCCTTCCGCAAGGCGCTGGGCTGAGGCGCGGCCCATGTCCCTGTCCTACCAGCACGCCTATCACGCGGGCGGCCCGGCCGATCTCGCCAAGCATCTCGTGCTCGCGACGCTTCTGGCGCAGCTGACCCGCAAGAAGCGCCCCGTCGCGTATTTCGAGACCCATGCGGGCCGCGGCCTCTATGACCTCGGGGGCGTCGAGGCGCAGAAGACCGGCGAGGCGGCGGAGGGCGTCGAGGCCTGGGAGAAGGCCCTCGGCAAGCTCCCCCCGCACCCTTTCACCGCCGCGCTCCGGCAGGTCCGCGCCGCCTATGGCCCCCGCGCCTATCCCGGCTCGCCCCTCGTCGCCCGCGCCCTGCTGCGCGACACCGACCTGATGGCGCTGATGGAACTGCACCCGGCCGAACACCGCGCGCTGTGCGAGACCTTCGACGCCTGCGCCCTCCCCGGCCCCGACCCGCTGATCGAGAAGCGCGACGGCGGCGAAGGCGCGCGCGACCGCCTGCCCCCCTCCGAGCGCCGCGGGCTGGTGCTGATCGACCCGTCCTATGAGCTGAAGGAGGAATACGTCTCCACCGGCCAGCTCGCCATGGACTGCCTCGTGCGCTGGCCCGAGGCGATCATCGCCGTCTGGTACCCGATCCTGCCCGCCGGCCGGCACATGGACCTGCGCCAGAAGGTGTCGGTCCTGCGCCCGCTGGTGCTGGAGAACGCGTTCGAGCTGAAGGGCGGCGCCGGGATGACCGGGACGGGGATGTTGATTCTCAACGCCCCCCACGGGACCGAGGCGTCGCTCTCGGCCGCGCTCGCGCTCGGGGCGCCGGTCCTGCAGCCCATGCCGCGGCGCGGCAAGCCCGCCCGGGGCGCCCCGAAGCAGGGCGCCTGACGCAACGGGCGCAAGGCCCGAGAAGCGTTCCGAAAAGGAACTTTCCAGCGAAGCGCCGCAACATTTCGAAACGACCTTTCGCAGCGCGTCTGTTGCGTTACATTCCCCCCGGATACCGACAACCGAACTGGGAGGAACGGACATGATCGGCGAAATGCAGGATTTCCCGCTGCGCGTCTCCGCCATCATCGACCACGCCGCGAAGTACCATGGCGACCGCCGCGTGCGCGGCCGCTCGGCCGAGGGGCCCTTCGTCGAGAGCAACTGGGCCGAGATCAACCGCCGCGCCCGCATGGTGGCGGACAAGCTGGTCAAGCTCGGGCTCTCCAAGGGCGACTGCATCGGCGTGATGGCCTGGAACACCGTGCGCCACATGGAAGTGTGGTACGGCATCGCCGGCGCCGGGATGGTGAACCACACCCTCAACCCGCGCCTGTTCCAGGAGCAGCTCGAGTACATCATCAACCACGCCCCGGACAAGGCGATCATGATCGACGCGGACCTGGTGAAGGTCCTCGAAGGGCTCGCCGCCGCGGGCAAGCTGCCGACGGTCGAGCATTACATCGTGCTGACCGACCGCGAGCACATGCCCGAGACGACCCTGCCGGGCGCGATCTGCTACGAGGAATGGGTGGCCGATGGCGACCCCGAGTTCCCTTGGGTCGAGGTCGATGAGCGCGATCCCTCGGGCCTGTGCTACACCTCCGGCACCACCGGCAACCCCAAGGGGGTGATGTATTCCAACCGGTCCAACGTGCTGCACGCGATGATGTCGCTCGGCCCGGACTGCATCGGCCTGCACTCGCGCGAGGTGGTCACCCCCATCGTGCCGCTGTTCCACGCCAATGGCTGGGGCATCGCCTACACCGCCCCGATGGCGGGCGCCGAGATGGTCATGCCCGGCCGCGACATGACCCCGGCGGGGATCTACGAGATCCTCGACATGGGCGTCACCTTCACCGCCGCCGTGCCGACCATCTGGCTCGGCCTGCTGCCGCACATGCGCGCCAACAACCTCAAGCTCGACACGCTCGAGCGGGTGGTGATCGGCGGGTCGTCCTGCCCGCGCGCGGTGATCGAGGCGTTCCAGAACGATTACGGCGTGCAGGTGATCCACGCCTGGGGGATGACCGAGATGTCGCCCCTCGGGACCGTCTGCACCCTCAAGCCCGAGATCATGGCCCGGGACGACAAGGGCCGCGTCGACGCCCAGTGCACCGTCGGCCACCCGCCCTTCGGCGTGGACCTGAAGATCACCGACGACGATGGGGTGGAGCTTCCGTGGGACGACGCCGCCCAGGGCCGCCTGCTGGTCCGCGGCCCGGCGGTGGTGAAGCGGTACCACAACTTCGACGACACGGCGGTGGACGATGAAAGCTGGTTCGACACCGGCGACGTCGCCTCGGTGGACCCGCACGCCTATGTGCGCATCACCGACCGGTCCAAGGACGTGATCAAGTCGGGCGGCGAGTGGATCTCGTCGATCGAGCTGGAGAACGCCGCGGTCGCCCATCCGCAGGTCGCCGAGGCCGCCGCCATCGGCGTGCCGCACGCCAAGTGGGGCGAGCGCCCGATCCTCTGCGTCGTGGGCCTGAACGGCGCCCGCCCGCCGAAGGAGGAGATCCTGGCCGAGGTGGAGAAGCACTTCGCCAAGTGGCAGATCCCCGACGACGTGGTCTACCTGGATGAACTCCCGCACACCGCCACGGGCAAGATCTCCAAGCTCGAGCTGCGCAAGATTCTCACGCAGATGGACTACAAGCACCCCGAGGCGGCCTGAGGCCGGCCAAGATGAGCGCGGGATGACCGCCCTCTGAAGCGTGCATGAACAGGCGCCCCGGTTTCAGCCGGGGCGTCCGCGTTTTCGGCGCATTTGCGTGGGAAAATCGCCGCGCAACGCCCTGAAAACCTTCGTTCGCCTTCCCGTTCGCCCCCTCGCGGGGGTATCATGGCCGCGTGAGTTGTCGTTCCTCCGGGGAGTCCTGCGTATGCCCGAACAGCCGGTTCAGCCGGTCCGCCGCCGCCAGAGGCGGCAGGACGCGCCGCGTGAGAGCATCGAGGAGCTGTTCGGCGACATGATCTCGGACCGCCCCTCGGGGCTGTTCACGGCCGAGGAGATCGCGGCCCGCGACTTCCCGGACCCCGAGGCCGATGCAGGCCCCGGCGCGGGCCATGGCGCGGGTCCCGGCGCCCGCGGCCGCGCCCGGCCCGGGACCCCCTCGGGCCCCCCCGGCGATCCCTATCATGACCCGGCCGAGGGCGCGCCCGTCGGCGTGCGCCGCAGCGGCGACTTCGCCTATGCCAAGAACGGCGGCGACCTGACCGCCGTCGTCGTCTCGCACGGGCTGGCCACCGTCCTGACCCTCGGCCTCTGGCGGTTCTGGCAGAAGGCGGCCATGCGCCGGTCGATCTGGTCGCACACCCGCCTCGGCGGCGAGCCGTTCGAATATACCGGCAACGGGTGGGAGCTGTTCTTCGGCGCCGTCGTCGCGGTGATCTTCCTCGGGGGGATGGGCTTCGCGCTCAGCCTCGCGCTGTCTTACATGGGCCTCGACCTGGCGGGCGAGACCGACCCCGCCGCCGCCGCCGCCGCCTGGCAGGGGCTGATCCTGGCGGGCCTGGTCATGATCGCCCCGCTGATCGAATACGCCCGCTTCCGCGCCCGCCGCTACCGGATGCGGCGCACCAAGTGGCGCGGGCTGCGGATGGAGATGACCGGCTCGGGCCTCGGCCTCGCCGCGCGCTGGGCGTTCTGGGCGCCGGTCACGCTGCTGACGCTCGGCCTCGCCAACCCGTTCCTGCGGGTGGCGCGCGAGCGGTACATGACCGACCGCAGCTGGTGGGGGAAGGAGAAGTTCAGCTTCTCCGCCTCCGCCTGGCGGCTGATGCCGCGCTGGGCGCTGGTGCTGGCGCTGCTGGGCGGGCCGCTGGCGCTCGGCCTCGCGGCCAGCTGGCGCACGCTGGAGGCCGAGGGCCTGCTGCCCCCGATCGGCGCCCAGGCCGCCGCCGCCGCCGAGGCGCGCGCCGCCGCCGGCCCGGCGGATGCGGCTGGCGGCGGGGACGGCGCCGCGGCGGGGGGCGCCGCTTCCCCTGCGCCCGAGCCCGAGCCGGAGCCCGCCCCGGCCCCCCAGGTGATGATCATCGCGCCGCCGCCGCTGATGGGCGGAGAGCTGGAGCCGGGCGAGCTTCCGGCCCCGCCGCCGGGGCTGCGCCTGCCGCCGCCGGTGAATTCGCCCTATGCCGCCGCCGCCCGGGGGCCCTCTGCGGGACCCGCCGCGGGCGCGGGCGCCGCCGCCGGGGCCGCCCCCGCCACGCCCGGCCTGCCGCTGCCCGGCGTGCCCGGGGTGCAGGCGCCGTCGGGCCCGGTCGCCGCGTCTCCGGCCGACGCCGGGGGCGCCGGGGCCGATGCCGGGGCCGATGCCGATGCAGGCGCCGGGGCCGCCCCCGAACCCTCGATCGAGACCGGCGTGGCCGCGCAGGCCTTCGACGCCGCCTCGGACACGCTGTTCGCCGCCTGGTCCGCCGCCTCGCCGGAGCTGCAGGCCACCCTGCGCGTCGCCGCCGACATCCGCGACCGCCTCGCCGACATCGCCTTCGGCTTCGCCGCCGCCTCGCCCGGGGCGCAGTCGGCGGCCGTGTTCGGCTGGCTGGGGGCGCTGTTCCTGGCCTGGGCCTCGTACCGCGCGGCCGAGATCCGGCTGTTCGTCGAGGGCCGCCGCATCGCCGAGGCCGTCGCCACTTGCTCCTTCACCGCGCGCACCTACCTGGCGGCGTGGCTGGCGGTGCTGTGGCGGATGATCTGGCCGGGCCTGCCCATCGCCATCCTGATCGGCGTGATCGCCGTCCTCCCGGTGCTGACCATCGACCGCGAGGCGATGGTCCAGGGCTGGGACGCGTCGAACATGTTCGAGCTGCTGACCTCGATGGGCGACGACATGACCGCGCAGGCGCTGCTGCTGCTCTCGCGCGTCATGAATATCGGCATGACCGCGCTGCTGATGATGTGGCTGACCTCGGCCGTCATGTTCCGCGCCTTCCATTCGCGGCTGTGCAAGTCGGTGCACGTGGAGGGGCTCGCCTCGCTCGACCGCGCCCGCCAGCGCGCCGCCGCCGGCCCGCGCGAGGCCGAGGGCCTGGCCGACGCCATGGATATCGACGTCGGGTTCTGACCCCGGCTTCCGATTCCGCTTCCGAGTTCCGCTTCCGGCCCCGCGCCCGCATCCCCGCCCCGGAGGTGCGGCGCCCGGCGCCGACGCGCCGGTTCCCGCGGGCGCCGTTCCGCGTTACGCAGGGGGTCCCGGGAGGGGCGATCCCGAATCGCCCCTCCGCCCAGAAGGACGCTTCCGCCCTTTCGCATGACCGCCCTTGACCGATACGCCCTTCTCGAAGCCGAGGCCGTCTATTTCGACGGCGAGAGCGCCCGCCCCCATGACGTGATCATCCGGTTCGGCGAGGCGACGCTCACCGTGCTCGACCTCCAGGACCGCCCGATGGAGCACTGGGCGCTGGCCAGCCTGCGCAAGGTCTCCTCGACCAGGGACGAGCATGGGCGCGAGGTGCTGCGCGTCTCGCCGGGGCATGAATCCGAGGAACGGCTGACCCTCACGGACCCGTCGATGATCGACGCGATTCGCCAGGTGTGCCCGGATCTCGAGGCTGGGCCGAAGGTCGGCGCGGCCCGGATCGGGCGGCGCATCGGCATGATCGGCGCCGCCATCGGCGTGCTGGCGGGGATGGTGTTCTTCCTCGCGCCGCTGGCCGCCGAGCGCCTCGCCGCCTCTGTGCCGCAGGAGCGGGCCGAGCGCGTCGGCGACGCGGTGGTCGGCGTCGCCGCGCGGTCCATGGGCGCCGCGGGCGAGGACGCGCTGTGCCGCGCCCCCGGCGGGCAGGCCGCGCTCGACCGGCTGACCGCCCGCCTGCGCGAAGGCGCCCCGGACGCCCCGCCGCTGCGGGTGATGGTGCTGCGGGGCCCCGCCCTCAACGCCGTGACCCTGCCGGGGGGGCGGATCCTGATGTTCTCGGCCCTGCTCGATTTCGCGCAGACGCCCGAGCAGTTCGCCGCGATCCTGGCGCACGAGATCGCCCATGCCGAGGCCCGCGACCCGCTGCGCGAGACGTTCCGGTCGGTCGGCGCGGGCGTGGTGATGAGCCTGGTGGTCGGAGACTATGCCGGCGGCGCGGCCACGTCCGCCGTCGCCCAGCAGGCCGTGGGCGGCGCCTACAGGCAGGAGGCGGAGAGCGCCGCCGACGACCGCGCGCTGGAGATCCTGGCCGCGGCCGGGCTGCCCTCGGCCGCGCTGGCCGAGATGTTCGAGCGGCTGGAGGCCGAGCGCGGCGCGCCGCGGATCTCGCATCTCGCGACCCATCCCGATCTTTCGGGCCGCGCGGCCAAGGCGCGGGCGGCGGACGTGATCGGCGACGCGCCCTTCCGCCCCGCGCTGCAGGACGAGGGCTGGCTGGCGTTGCAGCAGATCTGCGACTGAGGCCGCGTCCCGTCGCCCGTCGCCCGTCGCCCGTCGCCCGTCGCCCCGTCGTCCCGCCGCCCGTCGCCGCCGCCCCGCGCGTCTCAGGCCAGCCGGAAGGCGGCGTCCGGCGACAGCGGCCCGTCATGGGTCGCGGTCCCCTCCTCCAGCATCCCCAGAAGGGCGCTGAACACGTTGCGCGCGGCGGGCGCGTGCAGCGCCTTGTCGATATCGGCATAGATCACCGCGGTCAGCTCGGCCGGGGTGGCGGGACCCATCTTCCCCAGCGCCTCGGCCACCTGCGCGGCCCGCGCCTCGCGATGCGCCAGCTGGTGGTCGATCATCCCCGCCGGGTCCTGCACCGGGGCGCCGTGGCCGGGGTAGTAGACCCGGTCCTGGTCCGCCCGCGTCCGCATCTTGCGCAAGGAGGCCATGAAGGCGGCCATGTCCCCGTCGGGGGGCGAGACCATGGTCGTCGCCCAGGCCATCACGTGATCGCCCGAGAACACCGCGCCGGGGCGCCCGCCCTCCAGCCGCTCCACCGCGAAGCAGAGATGGTTGGACAGGTGCCCGGGGGTGTGGATCGCGCGCACGGTCCAGCCGGTCCCGGCATAGACCTCTCCGTCGCAGAGCGCGATGTCCGGCTGGAAATCGCGGTCCGAGCCCTCGCCGCCGCCGAATTCCGCGCCCGACTCCGCCAGCGCCGCCATCCGCGGGCTGATCCCCGCGCCATGGGGGCCGAAGGCGATGATGGGGGCGCCGGTTTCTTCCGCGAGCGGGCGGGCGCCGGGGGAATGGTCGACATGGGAATGGGTGACGAGGATCGCCTCGACCTCCTCGCCCGGCCCCAGCGCCGCGAGCAGCGCGGCGCGGTGTTCGGGGATGTCCGGGCCGGGGTCGAGGATCGCGACGCGGCCCGTCCCGAGGATCCAGGAATTGGTGCCGGTGAAGGTCATCGGCCCCGGATTGGGGCAGACCACGCGGCGGATGCCGGGCTCGAAGGTTTCGGCCACGCCATGGGCCACGTCCTGGGAACGGTCGAACGGGTCGGATGCGGACATGGGGCGGCTCTCTCCTTGCAGCGGTTCGGCCCGGTCGGGCCGCGCGCCACCTTCCCCGGCCCCGCCGCGCCCGTCAACGCGCGCGCTTGCATTCCGCGCCCGGCGCGCGAGGATGCGGGGCATGAGCCGCCCGATCATAAAACGCTATCTGCCCAAAAGCCTGTTCGGCCGCGCGCTGATGATCCTGCTGCTGCCGATCCTGCTGTTGCAGCTGGTCGTCACCGGCCTGTTCATCCAGCGCCACTATGCCGGCGTCACCGCCCAGATGGCCGGGGCCGTGGCGCTGGAGCTGTCCTATGCCGCCGACGTGGTGGACGCCGCCGAAAGCCACGATGCGGCGCAGGCGCGGCTGGACGAGCTCGCCCGCCCGCTGGGGCTGGGGTTGCAGCTGCTGCCCGACACGCTGCTGTCGCTCGAGGCGCGGCGGCGGTTCTACGACGTCTCCGGCTCGGCCCTCGCCGACACGCTCAGGCGCCACCTGACCCGGCCGATGGCGGTGGATCTCGTGTCCGTGGACAAGGCCGCCGTGGTGGGGATCGAGACCTCCAAGGGCGTGCTGCGCGCCGAGATCCCGCGGCGGCGGACCATCGCCTCCAACCCGCATCTCCTGCTGGTCTGGATGGTGGTCACCGCCACCGCGCTGGTGGTCGTCGCGGTGCTGTTCCTGCGCAACCAGGTGCGGCCCATCAAGGCGCTGGCCGTCGCCGCCGAGGCCTTCGGCAAGGGCCGCGCCACCCCCTTCCGCCCCGCGGGCGCCGAGGAGGTCCGCCGCGCCGGGGCCGCCTTCCTCGAGATGCGCCGCCGGATCGAGCGGCAGATCGAGCAGCGCACCCGGATGCTCTCGGCCGTCAGCCACGACCTGCGCACGCCGCTGACCCGGATGAAGCTGGCGCTGGAATTCACCGAGCCGGGCCCGGAGACCGACGACCTGAAGCGCGACGTCGCGCAGATGGAGCGGATGGTGCAGGAATTCCTCGACTTCTCGCGCGGGGAAGGGGCCGAGGAGCCGGCCTCGGTCAGCCCCGCGGCGCTCCTCGAAGGGGTGGTCGAGGACCAGCGCCGCATGGGCCGCGAGGTGGGGCTGAGCCTGCCGGAGGAGGAGGTCGCGCCGATGGCGCTGCGCGTCGGCGCGGTGGCGCGGGCGCTGACCAACCTGGTGGACAACGCCGTGCGCTATGGGCGGCGGGTGGAGACGAGCCTGCGCGCCAACCGCCGCTCGGTCGAGTTCGTGATCGAGGATGACGGCCCCGGCATCCCCGAGGAGCTGCGCGAGACCGCCTTCCGCGCGTTCTCCCGCCTCGACGAGGCGCGCAACATGGATGCGGGCGGCGGCGCGGGCCTCGGCCTCGCCATCGCGCTCGACGTCGCGCGCAGCCACGGGGGCGTGGTGCTGCTGGACCGCTCGGACGCGCTGGGGGGGCTGAAGGCGGTGGTGCGGATCCCGCGCTGAGGCGGGGGGCGCCCTCCGCCGCGGATCATTCGGCGGGGAAGCGCGCCTCGGCGTTCCTGGCGTGGATCACCAGCGCGTCGCCGTCGACCTCCCAGGTCGTGCGCGCGTCCCGCTTGCGGTGGCCGTCGACGAACCAGCGGATGGCGATGCGGTCCTTCTGCACCCGGCAGGCGTATTGGCGGCGGATGATGCCGTTGCGCCCCTCGAACCCCATGTGGTCGCGGAAATCGGCGCTTGCGTCGTCGATCGGCGCCTCGGGCAGGTCGAAGAAGGTCTGGATGCCCGCGCGGCAGATGTCGCGCTCGGACCAGTCGGCGGCGGCGGCCGGGGCGGCGAGGGCGAGGGCGAGCGAGACGCAGAGGGCGGCGGGGCGGAGCATGGGCGGACCTCGGGGGCGGGACGAAACGATCGGCGCTGAGTACAGGGGCCGCAACGGGCCGGCCATGACTCAGGTCAAATGCGTCGCCGCGGGCCGAATACGCCGCTCCGGGTCGTCGTTACCGCACGGTCGCGGGGCCGGCGCCGGTCACTCTTCCGGTTCGGTCGAGAAGGCGAGGGGGAAGCCCATCTGCTTGGCCTGCTCCATCGCGTCGGTCGCCTTGGTCTCGGCCACCTCGCGGGTATAGACGGCGACCACGCAGGCGCCCTTGCGATGGGCGGTCAGCATCACGCCCGCGGCCTCGTCCTCGGTCATCCGGAAGGTGGCCATCAGGATCAGGGTCACGAAATCCCGCGGGGTGTAGTCGTCATTCAGAAGGATGACTTTCCACAGCTTGGGCCGCGCCGGCTTGGTCACGGTCGCGAGGCGGGTCTGCAGGTCCTGATCGGTCATGGCATAGCCTTCGGGCGGGGCCGGTAAGCTGGGCGGCGATGGACGGGGACGTGGGCCGCATCATAGCGGATCCGGAGCGCCCTTTACAGCCGCGCGGCGATTCGGGGCAAGCGCGGCGGGGCGGCGGGCCGCCGCGCGAGGGGCGCCTGTGGCGCGAATCCCACCTTTTCGGGCGGGAAGCCGGGCAGGGGACCCGAGGGCTGCGGCAGGTGTCGGAACGCAAGAGGGCCCGGTTTCCACCGGGCCCCCTCGCATCGCATCGCGTCGCGTCGGATCAGGCCGCGGCCTGGTTGCTCCCGAAGCGGCCATAGAAGGTCTCGCCCTTCTCGGCCATCTCGCGCAGCAGGGCGGGGCACTTGAAGCGCTCGCCATACTCGGCCTCGAGGTCGTCGCACAGCATCGCCGCCGTGTCCGTCCCGATGATGTCGAGCCAGCTGAACGGCCCGCCGGACCAGGGCGCGAAGCCCCAGCCGAGGATCGCGCCCACGTCGCCTTCGCGGATGTCCATCAGCACGCCCTCTTCCAGCGCGCGCACGGCCTCGAGCACCTGGGCCATCAGCAGGCGCTGCTGGACGCGCTGCACGCCCGGCTGCTCCTCGTCCTCGTCCTGCGGGAAGGCCTCGTCCAGCCCGGCCCAGAGGCCCTGGCGCTTGCCCTTCTCGTCATAGTCGTAGAAGCCCGATTTCGACTTGCGGCCCAGGCGGCCCTCGTCGAACAGGTGGAACATCACGTCGTCGGCCGGGCTTTCGGGATAGGCGTCGCCCATCGCCGCCTTGGTCGCCTTGGCGATCTTCACGCCGAGGTCGATCGAGGTCTCGTCCGTCAGCTGCAGCGGGCCCAGCGGCATCCCGACCTGGCGGGCGGCGTTCTCGACCAGCGCCGGATTCACGCCCTCGGCCACCATGCGGACGCCCTCGTTGATGTAAGGGATGATGCAGCGGTTGGCGTAGAAGAAGCGCGCGTCATTGACCACGATGGGCGTCTTGCGGATCTGGCGCACGAAGTCGAGCGCCTTGGCCACGGCCCGGTCGCCGGTCTGCTTGCCCTTGATGATCTCCACCAGCAGCATCTTGTCGACGGGCGAGAAGAAGTGGATGCCGATGAACTGCTCGGGGCGCTTCGAGGCCTTGGCGAGCGAGGTGATCGGCAGGGTGGAGGTGTTGGAGGCGAAGATCGCGTCCTCGGGGATGATCGCCTCGGTCTTCGCGGTCACCTCGGCCTTCACGCCCGGATCCTCGAACACCGCTTCGACGATCAGGTCGCACCCTTCGAGGGCGGCGTAATCATCGGTGGCGGTGATCTTCGACAGCACGGCCTCCTTCTTCTCCTCGGTCGACCGCTTGCGCGAGATCGCCTTGTCGAGAAGACCCGTGGAGTAGGCCTTGCCGCGCTCGGCGGCTTCCGCGGACTGGTCGACGAGGACCACCTCGATCCCGGCCATGGCCGAGACATAGGCGATGCCCGCGCCCATCATGCCGGCGCCGAGCACGCCGACCTTCTTCACGCGCTGGTCCGGCACGCCCTCGGGGCGCACGGCGCCTTTCTCCAGCGCTTCCTTGTTGAGGAAGATGGAGCGGATCATCGCCTCGGAGGACGGGTTGAGCAGCACCGAGGTGAACCAGCGCGCCTCGATCCGCAGGGCGGTGTCGATGTCGACCTGCGCGCCCTCGTAGACCGCGGCGAGCAGCGCCTTGGCGGCGGGGTACACGCCCTGGGTCTTGCCGTGGATCATCGCCGAGGCGCCGACATAGGTCGGGAAGCCGGCGGCGGAATAGGGCTCGCCGCCCGGGATCTTCTCGCGCTTGCCGTCCCAGGGCTTGACCAGCTCGTCCGGCTTGGCCGACAGCGCCCATTCCTTGGCGCGGGCCAGCAGCTGGTCGGCGGGGACCACTTCATCCACCAGGCCCGCGGCCTTGGCCTTGGCCGGGGCGACCATCTTGCCTTCCATCAGGAAGGGCGCGGCCGCCATGACGCCGAGCATGCGCGAGACGCGGGTCGCGCCGCCGGCGCCCGGGAACAGGCCGACCATGATCTCGGGCAGGCCGATCTTGGCCTTGGGGTTGTCGGCGACGATGCGGCGATGGCAGACGAGGCCGATCTCGAAGCCGATGCCCGCGGCGGTGCCGGGGCAGGCCCAGACGACGGGCTTCTTCGGCTGTTTCTTCTTGTCGGTGGGCAGGGCGCCCGCCAGCTCGACCCGGCGCAGGATGGCGTGCATCTGCATGGTGCCGTCGAACAGGCCCTTGGCCGGGTTGTCGCCCGCGCCCGCCTTCATGCCCGCCAGCACGTTCAGGTCCATCCCGCCCGCGAAATCGGGCTTGGAGGAGGTGATGATCAGCGCCTTCACCGCGTCGTCGGCGATGGCCGCCTCGGTCTTGGCGGCGAATTCCTCGAGGCCCTCGACGGTCATGACGTTCATGGACCGCTCGGGCAGGTCCCAGCTCAGCGTCGCGACGCCGTCGGCGTCGACCTCGTAGTGGAAGATCTCGGTCATTGGATTGTCCTTCCCAGGGGCGGCGGGGGCGGAAGCGTCCGCCCGATCGCCGCGTTGAACGCAAGCGCCACCCGCCAGCCGTCGCGGCCGCGGCGCAGGAAGTAGAGGTTGGTGAACGGATCGAGCTCGCCGCCGTCGCGCAGCCGGGTGAAGATCCGGAACCGCGCGGCGCGCAGCAGCGGGCCGCAGCACATCACGTCGATCAGCTCCGAATCGTAGGAGGCGATCTCGGTGTTCATCTGCCGATACGCCGCCAGGACCTGAACGGCGTCGCCGGCATTGCGGACCGGCGTCACCCCGTCATCGTAGTTGAGCGACATCGGCAGGCAGATCGAGGACAGGAACCGGGCGATGTCGCCCTGTTGAAGCCCCTGCTGCAGGCCGCGGACCGCATCCGTCAGGGCGGCGGTCTCGACCGGGACCGGCTCGCGCTCCGGCCGGTAGGCCGAGTCGCTCTCGTACCCCCCGCCGGTGGTGTTGAGCCGGGCCCGCAGCATCAGCCGCTCGCCGATGCGCTGGAACAGCCCGCCCTCGGTGCGCCCGAGCGGCGTGGCCACGCCGTCGATGGTGGGGGTCATGCGGAAGCGCGCGAAGATCGAGGAGCCGCCGATCGCGACGCTCCCCAGCATCTCGAACGACAGCCCGTCCCACCCGGCATGGCGGGCGCGCAGCGAGGTTCTCTCGAACACGCGGCGCTGGGCGGCGGCGTCGGCATGGATGCCCGTCTCCGCCTGTCCCACGCGGACGAGCGGGGTGACGACGAGCTTCATGTAGCCCGCGAAGTCGCCCGCGAGCACGCGCGCGCCGACCTCATGCGTCACCGTTTCCACTTCGTCCCCGGCCATCATCGCCCGTTCCGATCCGTTCCGTTTCGATCCGTTCCGCGCGCCGTCAGACGCGCTCGATGATCGTCGCCGCGCCCATGCCGGAAGCGACGCAGAGCGTGCACAGCGCGGTCTCCTTGTCCGAGCGCTCGAGCTCGTCCAGGGCCGTGCCGATGATCATCGCGCCGGTGGCGCCCAGCGGGTGGCCGAGCGCGATGGCGCCGCCGTTGACGTTGACCTTGGAATGGTCGACGTCGAAGGCCTGCATGAAGCGCAGCACCACGGCCGAGAACGCCTCGTTGACCTCGAACAGGTCGATGTCGCCGATATTCATCCCCGACAGCGCCAGCGCGCGCTCGGTCACCGGAACCGGGCCGGTCAGCATGATGGTCGGGTCGGTGCCGATCTTGGCGGTCTGGCGGATGCGCGCGCGGGGCTTCAGGCCCAGCCGCTCGCCCGCTTCCTTCGAGCCGATCAGCAGCGCCGCGGCGCCGTCGACGATGCCCGAGGAGTTGCCCGCGGTGTGCACGTGCTCGATCCGCTCCAGCTCGGGGTACTTGAGCTTGGCCACGGCGTCGAAGCCCGGCATCACCTCGCCCTGGTCCTTGAACGCGGCCTTGAGGGCCCCGAGGGACTGCATGTCGGTGCCGGGGCGCAGGTACTCGTCCTTGTCGATGATCGGCAGGCCGTTCTGGTCGCGCACGGTCATCACGCCCTTGCCGAAGCGGCCCTCGGCCCAGGACTGGGCGGCGCGCTTCTGCGATTCCACCGCGTAGGCGTCGCAGTCGTCGCGCGAAAAGCCGTACTTGGTGGCGATGATGTCGGCGCCGATGCCCTGGGGCACGAAATAGGCGCGCATCGCCAGGGTCGGGTCGACCGCGATGGCCGCGCCGTCCGAGCCCATGGGCACGCGGGACATCATCTCGACGCCGCCGGCCACGTACATGTCGCCCATGCCGCCCATCACCTGGCCGGCGGCGAGGTTCACCGCCTCCATGCCGGACGCGCAGAAGCGGTTGATCGACAGGCCGGGGACGTTCTCGGCCCAGTTCGACATCAGCACGGCCGAGCGGGCGAGGCAGGCGCCCTGCTCCTTCACCTGGGTGACGTTGCCCCAGATCACGTCCTCGACCGCGGAGGTGTCGAGGTCGTTGCGCGCGGCCAGCTCGTCCAGGATGCGCGCCGAGAGGGCGACGGAGGTCACCTCGTGCAGCGCGCCGTCCTTGCGGCCCTTGCCGCGCGGGGTGCGCACGGCGTCGAAGATATAAGCCTCGGTCATGTGGGACAGGCTCCCTTGAGTTTTCGCGTGTGGCGCGGCGCGGACCGGCCCGGGGGCGGGCCCGCAGGGTCATGACCCGCCCCCGGTTTTCCTGGGGGGGCGGGGGTCGGCGCCGCCCGGCCCATTGCGCGGGGCGGGGCGGCGCCGGAAAGGGTCGGGCCCGGCTCCGGGCCCGGACGGGATCAGGCCTTGAGCGGCATCATCTCGTAGGGCGGCTTGAAGCCGTCCATGGCGCGCAGCCGGTTCATCCACTCGGTGATGTGGTGGAATTCCCCGAGGTCGAAGGGCAGCTCGTCGCCGTAGAACATGTACCCGGCGATGGAGCAGTCGGCGATCGTGGGCCGGCCGCAGGCGACGAAGCCATGCTCCCCGAGGCGCTTGTCGAGCACCTTGAGGCAGGGGCGCAGGCGGCCCTGCAGGAAGCCCATCACCTCGGCCGAGCGTTTCTCCTCGGGCACGAAATTGGCCATGAAGCGCAGCGGCGCGACGGTCGAGGTGAAGCCGTAATTGTCCCAGAAGATCCAGCGGCGGATCTCGTCGGTCTCGTCCTGGGTCTCGCCGCCGAGCTTGCCGGTCTCCCGCGCGATGACGTCGAGGATGACGCCCGACTCGGAATACGTCTTGCCGCCATGCTCGAGGATCGGCACCCGGGCCATCTCGTTCTTCGCCATGAATTCGGGCGCGCGGTGCGCGCCGTTCATGAAGTCGATGAAGACCGGCTGCCAGTCGGCATGGGCGAAGGACAGCGCCAGCGCGGCCTTGTAGGCGTTTCCGGACTGCCCGAAGCAGGTGAGGTTGAAGTCGGCCATTGGATGCTCCCTGGTGTGCGGCCCGCCCCCCGCGTCGCGGGGGGTCGGGGCGGCGTCGCGCCGTAGCCCGGCGTCTTGCCGTTCTATCGCGTGAACGATGTTCCGAGAACATCGTTCACGCAAGTGCGGAACACTGTTCCGCGATTATCCGCGGCGCGGGATCAGAACGCCTCGGCGTCCAGCGCCATCACCGGCTCGGCGCCCGACTGGATCCGCGCCAGGTGCATGCCGGTGGCCGGCAGCTGGCGGGCCATGTAGTAGCGCCCGGTGGCCAGCTTGGTCTCGTAGAACGCCTTGTCCCCGGTCCCTTCGGCCAGCTTGCCCAGCGCCACCTTGGCCATCCGCGCCCAGGCGTAGCCGAGGCAGACATGGCCGAAGAGGTGCATGAAGTCGGTCGACCCGGCCAGCGCCGCGTTGGGGTTCTTCATCCCGTTCTGCATGAAGAACATGCCGGCGGCCTGCAGGTCCTTGGAGGCGGCCTTGAGCGGGTCGATGAAGGGCTTCATCGCCTCGTCCTCGCGGTGCTCCTTGCAGAAGCTGGTGATCATCTCGAAGAACGCCATCACCGGCTTGCCGCCCTTGGCGGCCAGCTTGCGGCCCACGAGGTCCAGCGCCTGCACGCCGTTCGCGCCCTCGTAGATCATGGCGATGCGGGCGTCGCGCACGAACTGCGACATGCCCCATTCCTCGATATAGCCGTGGCCGCCGAAGACCTGCTGGGCCTGGGTCGCCATCTCGTAGCCCTTGTCCGTCAGGAAGCCCTTCAGGACCGGGGTCAGGAGCGAGATCATGTCGTCCGCGCTCTCGTCCCCGTGGTGGGCGGCGTCGATCATCACCGAGCCCCAGAGCGCGAAGAACCGGGCGCCCTCGATGAAGGACTTCTGGTCCATCAGCATCCGGCGCACGTCGGGATGCACGATCAGCGGGTCGGCCGCCTTCTCGGGCGCCTCGACGCCGGTCACGGCGCGGCCCTGGATGCGGTCCTTGGCATAGGCCAGCGCGCCCTGGTAGGCGCCCGCGGCCTGCGAGAGGCCCTGCATCCCGACGCCGAGCCGGGCTTCGTTCATCATGGTGAACATGGCGCGGAGGCCCTTGTGCGCCTCGCCCACGAGATACCCGGTGGCGCCGTCATAGTTCATCACGCAGGTGGCGTTGCCGTGGATGCCCATCTTCTCTTCGAGCTTGCCGACGGACAGCGCGTTGCGCTCGCCGAGGCTGCCGTCGTCATTCACGATGAACTTCGGCACGATGAAGAGCGAGATGCCCTTCACCCCCTCGGGCCCGCCGGGGATCTTGGCGAGGACGAGGTGGATGACGTTCTCGGACATGTCGTGATCGCCGGCCGAGATGAAGATCTTCTGCCCGGAAATCTTGTACGTCCCGTCCTCCTGCGGCTCCGCCTTGGTGCGCAGCAGGCCCAGATCCGTGCCGCAATGCGGCTCGGTCAGGTTCATGGTGCCGGTCCACTCGCAGGTCACCATCTTCGGCAGGAACTTCGCCTTCTGCGCGTCCGAGCCATGGGCGTGGATCGCCGAATAGGCGCCGTGGGTCAGGCCCGCATACATCATGAAGGCCATGTTGGCGGCCGAATGCATCTCGCCCACCGCGGCGGCGAGCGCGTAGGGCATGCCCTGGCCGCCATATTCGGGATCGCAGTCGAGCCCGGTCCAGCCGCCCTCGCGCAGGGTGTCGAAGGCCGCCTTGAACCCCTCGGGGGTGCGGACCACGCCGTTCTCGAGGGTGCAGCCCTGCTCGTCGCCGATGATGTTCAGCGGCGCGAGGACGTCGCGGGCGATCTTGCCGGCTTCCTCGAGCACCTGGCCCGTGAAGTCGGGGGTCATCTCGTCATAGCCGGCGATGCCGGAGTTCTCGATTTCCAGCGCCTCGTGCAGGACGAAGGACAGGTCGCGCAGGGGGGGGACATAGGCGGGCATTCGCGGGCTCCCGTTTGTTTTCAAAGCGTTCGCTTGAAGGCGCGGCCCCGGTTGGCCCGGGGCGCGAGTAGGCTTGTCGGGGACGCCGCCGACGCGGGCGGCGCCCGGGATGGGCTGGGCGGCGCGGGGGCGCGCCGGCCCGGGATCAGTCGGCGGTCTCGGACCCGGCGTCCTGCTGGTCGGGCAGAAGGCCGCGCGCACGCAGCGAGCCCTCGTGGCGCTTCAGCTCGTTCGCCAGGTCGTCGATGGCCTCGGTCAGCTCGTCGCGCTGGGCGATCATCGCCTGCAGCCGCTCCTGCGCCTTGAGGTAGGTGCGGGTCAGCTGCGTGCTCTGGCCGTCGTCGAGGTAGTAGAGGTCCAGGAGTTCGCGGATCTCGTCGAGCGAGAAGCCGAACCGCTTGCCCCGCAGGATCAGCTGGATCCGCGCCTTGTCGCGATAGGTGAAGAGGCGTTTCTGCCCCTCGCGACGCGGGTTCAGCAGGCCCTTGTACTCGTAGAATCGCAGCGTGCGCGGGGTGACGCCGTACTCCGCGCACATCTGGCTGATGGTGCTCAGCTCTTCGGTCATTGCAGCTCCTGGGGAATGGATCCGTCGCTGGACGTCAATGTGGTTGACGTGCGCGTCAGTTTCAAGCCCTGTTTGACGTTAACGTAAGAATGCGGGATAATTTGCGAAAGGGCGTTCTGCCTCGCGAAGCGCCGGGCGTTCTGCCGCATGCCGCAGGGAAACTATGGGTTTTTTCAAACCCGCGCCAGATCCTCTGGCATCGACGCGGGCGGACGGTTGCGCAAGGATCGTCAGGCGACGCTGCGTCGCCCGCCCCGGCGGGGCCCGGCGGGACGTCCGCGCAGGACAAGGAGAACGAATCGCATGACCTCTTCCGAGGAGGCGTTGAAGGCGCTGGCCGCGATCGGCCAGAAGTTCATCGGCGCGATCCCGCACAACCGCGCGCTGAACATGGAGATCGTCGACCTGATGGCGGGCGAGGCGATGATGCGCGTGCCCTGGGACGAACGCTTCGTGGGCGACCCGGCGACGGGGGTGCTGCACGGGGGCGTCATCACCGCGCTGCTCGACAGCTGTTCGGGGGCGGCGGTGCTCTCGCACCCCTCGGGGGTGACGACGACGGCGACGATCGACCTGCGGATCGACTACATGCGCCCCGCGCGGCCGGGCAAGGCGATCACCTGCAAGGCGGTGTGCTACCGCGCCACGAGGTCCGTGGCCTTCGTGCGCGGATCGGCCTGGGACGAGGACGAGGGCGACCTGGTGGCGGCCAGCTCCGGCGCCTTCACGGTGGAGCGGGGCGGCCCGCTGACCCCGGCGGCGCAGGCGGCGGCGGAGCTGATGAAGAAGGTGCGCAAATGAGCGGCGAGGACAAGAACCCGGCGGGCCCCGTCACCGATACCGGCGACGCTGCGGGGGGCGAGGCCGCGGCCGGGCGCCCGAAGCGCAAGCGCCCCGAGCCTGTGCAGGTGGTCAAGGCGCGGCGCGACGCGGCGCTGCACCGGCTGACCGAGGGGATCCCCTACGCCCGTTTCATCGGCGTGAGCTGGGAGCGCGCGGGCGACGAGCTGACCGCGACCCTCTCCTTCTCTCCCTCGATCATCGGCAACCCGATGCTGCCCGCGATCCATGGCGGCGTGACCGGCGCGTTCCTGGAACTCGCCGCACAGGTGGAGATCGCCTGGGCGATGGTGTGGGAGCGGATGGAAGGCGGCGGCGAGGCGGCGGCGCGGATCGAGGCGGGGGAGTTCCCGCCCTTCCCGAAGACCATCGATTTCACCGTGGACTACCTGCGCTCCGGCCTGCCGCGGGACGCCTATGCGCGGGCGCGGATCACCCGGATGGGGCGGCGCTACGCCTCGGTCTCGGTCGAGGCCTGGCAGGATGAGCGCAGCAAGCCCTATGCCAGCGCCATCGCCCATTTCGCCATGCCCAAGGAGTGACGGTCGGTCCGGGCCGCGCGCGGGGCGTGCGGCCCGGCTCGGGGGGACAGGCCCCCCGCTCGCCGGCCCGGCCGCGCCCGGGCGGGCGGTGTGAGGGCGGCGGCCGTGGGGCAGGGCGCGGCGCCTCCAGTTTCTGCGGCGGGACAGTGGGTCAGGCGGCGCGCCCGGCCCCGCGCTTGGCCTCGGCCCGGGCGCGGATGCCCTCGAGCTCGGCCTCCATGTAGCGCTCGGCCTTGCCCTTCATCAGCAGCCCCGCGGCCATCCCCAGCGCCCCGGACATGCGGAATTCCAGCGTCACCACCACCGCGTCCTGCCCGTCGGGCTCCAGCGCGTGGCTCGCCGTCAGGAAGGTGCCGGACGCATAGGCCTTCCAGCTGAAGGAGCGCGAGGGGACCACCTCCTCCACCGTCCAGGTCGTCTCCTGCACGCCCTTCTGGTGGATGTAGAACCGCGCGCCGGGCTTCAGGTTCGGGCCGTCGAGGGGGACCACCGACTCGATCATCGGCAGGAAGTCCGGCCAGGCGGTGACGCGGGCGAGCACCGGCCACACGACGGCGGCGGGCGCATGGATGCGAAGCGAGCGGCGAATGGCGGCCATGAGGTCGTCCCCCCTTGATGAACGCGCGGACAATACGCCGGGGACGGGGCCTGGCAAACGCGAAGCGTGCTTCGGGACCTTTACAGGGTGCATTTTGCAGTCTTGCCGGGAAGTCCGTTGATTTCCATCAACTTCGGGGCGTAGGTTGCTGGCGAATACTTGTTCCGGCGGGGCGCTTTGCGGCCCCGCCCCGTGCCCCGGACCCTGTTCATGACCGATCCCGCGACGCCGCCCGAGGCCGGGCGGGCGCCCGGCGCGCCTTCCGCCGCAGCCGCCCCCGGGGCCGCGCCGCCCGTCACCGGGCGGCGGGTGCTGGCCATCGCCGGGCCGATCATGCTCTCCAACGTCACGGTGCCGCTGCTGGGGGCGGTCGATACCGGCGTGGTCGGCCAGCTCGGCGCGCCCGAGCCCATCGGCGCCGTCGGCGTCGGGGCCGTCATCATCGCCTTCATCTACTGGATGTTCGGGTTCCTGCGGATGGGGACCACCGGCCTCGTGGCCCAGGCCCGCGGGCAGGGGGACGCGGCCGAGACGGGCGCGCTGCTGACCCGCGCGCTGCTGATCGCCGCCGCGGGGGGGCTGGCCGTCGCGATCCTGCAGCCGCTGCTGATCCCGCTGGCGCTGATGCTGTCGCCCGCCAGCGAAGGGGTCGAGGAGATGACCCGCCAGTACCTCTCGATCCGCATGTGGGGCGCGCCCTGCGCCATCGCGGTCTATGCGCTGACCGGCTGGCTGATCGCGATGGAGAAGACGCGCGGCGTGCTGCTGCTGCAGGTCGGGATGAACGGCATGAATATCGGCCTCGACCTGTGGTTCGTGCTGGGGCTCGGCTGGGGCGTCGAGGGCGTGGCCGCGGCCACCGTGATGTCCGAGGTCGCCGGCGCCGCGCTGGGCCTCTACCTCTGCCGCGCCGCCTTCGCCGGGGGCGCGTGGAAGGACCGGGCGCGGGTGCTGGACCCGGCCAAGCTGCGGCGGCTGGCGCAGGTGAATGGCGACATCCTGCTGCGCTCGGCGCTGCTGTCGCTGGCCTTCCTGCTCTTCGTCTTCTCCTCGGCCGATGCGGGGGACGTGACCCTGGCGGCGAACCAGGTCCTGTACCAGTTCTTCACCATCAACGCCTATGCGCTGGACGGTTTCGCCTTCGCGGCCGAGGCGATGGTGGGCGCGGCCTTCGGCGCCCGCGACCCGGCCACGGTGCGGGCCGCGGCGCGGGTGGCGAGCCTCTGGGCCTTCGCCGCCGCCGCCGCCATCGCGGCGCTGTTCCTGGTGTTCGGCCCGGCGATCATCGACCTGATGACCACGGACCCCGAGACGCGGGCGCGGGCGCGGGTCTTCTTGCTCTGGGCCGCGGCCTCGCCGGTGATCGGGCTGCCCTGCTTCATGCTCGACGGGATCTTCATCGGCGCGACCCGCACCCGCGACATGCGCGTGGGGATGATCGAGAGCTTCGCGATCTACCTGCCGCTTCTCTTCGGCCTCGGCTGGGCGCTGGGGCCGCACGGGCTCTGGGCCGCGCTGATGGGGTTTTTCGTGGCGCGGGCGGTCACGCTGTGGCGGCGCTGGCCGGGATTGCTGGAGGCGGCGAAGGGGTAGGGCGCGTCAGAGGAAGCTCTGCGGGTCGATGTCGATCTTCACCGTGACCCCCGGCTCGGGCTTCACCGAGTCCCGCCAGGCCCGCAGCGCCTTCTGCAACGGCGCGCTGCGCGGGGCCTTGGCCAGCAACCGGAACCGGTACTTGCCGCGAATGCGGGAGATCGGCGCGGGCGCAGGGCCGAAAAGCTGCACGCCCGACCGCCCCAGCCCCTCGCCCGCCCGTGCCAGCGCCTCGGCGGTGCGGGCCGCGCGGCCCTCGTCGGGGCCCGAGACGATGACCCCCGCCATGCGCCCGTAAGGGGGCGCCCCGGCCTGCATCCGGCGCTCGGCCTCCTCGCGCAGGAACGCCTCCTCGTCGCCGTCGAGAATGGCGCGGATCACCGGGTGTTCTGGCGCGCAAGTCTGGATCAGCGCCTCGCCCGGCCGCTCGGCCCGGCCCGCGCGGCCCGCCACCTGCCGCACCAGCTGGAAGGTGCGTTCGGCCGCGCGCAGGTCGCCGCCGCGCAGCGCAAGGTCGGCGTCGATGACGCCCACGAGCGTCAGCATCGGGAAGTTGTGCCCCTTGGCGGCCAGCTGCGTGCCGATGATCACGTCCGCCTCGCCGCGGGCGATGGCGGCGATCTGCTCGGCCAGCGTCCTGGCCGAGGTCAGGTCCGAGGACAGGATGGCGACGCGGGCGTCGGGGAACCGCGCCTGCGCCTCCTCGGCCAGCCGCTCCACGCCCGGGCCGATGGGGGCCATCTTGTCCGCCGCGCCGCAGCCGGGGCAGGCCTTGGGGGCCGACTGCTCCCACCCGCATTGGTGGCACATCAGGCGGCCGCGGAAGCGGTGCTCGACCAGCGTCGCGTCGCAATGGGGGCAGCCCATCTGGTGCCCGCAGCCGGTGCAGCGCGTCACCGGCGCATAGCCGCGGCGGTTGAGGAACAGGAGCGACTGCTCCCCCTTCTCCAGCCGCTGCAGCACGCCCTCGGCCAGCGGCGGGGCGATCCACTGGCCCTTCGCCGGGCCGTCCTTGCGCAGGTCGAGCGGCTTCAGCGCGGGCGGCACCGCGGGGCCGAAGCGTTCGGGCAGGTCGAGCCGCCTGTACTTGCCCGCCTGCGCGTTGGCCCAGGTCTCGAGCGACGGCGTGGCGGAGGCGAGGAGCGCGGCGGCGCCCTCGTGGCTCGCGCGCAGGACGGCGAGGTCGCGGGCGTTGTAGAGCGCGCCCTCCTCCTGCTTGTAGGCGGTGTCGTGTTCTTCATCGACCACCACGAGGCCGAGATCCTGGAAGGGCAGGAACAGGGCGGATCGCGCCCCCGCCACCGCCTGCGCCTCGCCCTTCGCCACGGCTTTCCAGGCCCGGCGGCGCTCGGCGTCGGTGGCCTGGGAATGCCACAGGGCGGGGCGGGCGCCGAAGCGGGCGGCGAAACGGTCGAGAAAATCCGAGGTCAGCGCGATTTCCGGCAGCAGGATCAGCGCCTGCCGCCTGGCGGCGAGGCAGGCGGCGACGGCTTCGAGATAGACCTCGGTCTTGCCCGAGCCGGTGACCCCGCGCAGCAGGGTGGCGGAGAATTTGCGGGCGCTGACCGACTCCGCCAGTTCGGCGGCGGCGGCGGCCTGCGCGGCGGAGAGCGGCTTGCCCGGCGCGCTGGGCGAGAGGCGCGGATAGGGCAGGTCCCGGGGCGCCTCGACCGCCTTCAGGCCCCCGGCATCGGCGAGGCCCTTGACCACGCCGACGCTCACCCCCGCCTCCTTCGCCAGCTCGCCCGGCGCCATGGGCATCCCGCCGAACCGGGCGAGGGCGTCGAGCACGCGTTGGCGGGCCTCGGTGATCTTGGCGGGCGGGGCGCCGGAGGGCGCGTAGAGCGTCCGCACCCCCGGCGGATCGGCCAGCCCCTTGGCGCGGGTGGCGAGGCGCAGCATCAGCCCGCGGTCAGTCAGGGTGTAGTCGGCGGCGCGGTCGAGGAAGGCGCGCATCTGCGGGCGCATCGGCGGCAGGTCGATCACCGACTTGATGGGTTTGAGGCGCGCGCGCGGAACCTCGCCCGAGCCGGGCCCCCAGACCACCCCGATGGCGGTGCGCGGCCCGAGGGGGATTTCCACGAGCGCGCCTTCCGTCACGCCGCCCTCGGGGGCGAGGTAATCCAGCGGTCCGTCGAGGGGCAGGGGAGCGAGCACGGCCACCGCGTCCCAGGGCGCGAACCGGCGCGGGCCGTCCTCCTCGGGGCGGGGGGCGGGGGCGTCGCTTCGGGTCATGGGCGGGGGGCCTTGGGCATGGGCAAGGTATGGGGCGCGGGCCGGGCCGGCGCAAGCCGGTTGGGCTTTGCGCCGGGGCGGCGAGGGCGCTCCGGTCGCCGCCCCGCGCAACGCCAGGCTGGGGAAGGAGGGGGTCGACGCACTGCGTCGACGGGAGGAAGGGGCCCGCCCCTTCCTCCCCTGCGCCGCCCCGCGCCGCGGACGCCCGTCCGGGCGCAACCTCTCCGCGCCCCGGAATCGTTGCCCCGCTGCGTCATTTCCCCCGACCGCCGCGCCGATCCCGCCGCCCTGCGCTGGCGACCGTGCGCCGCTTGGTCTATCGTGCCCGCCGTCCGGCCCCGGGGGCGCGTCGCGGCGGCCCTCCATGGCGCCCTCCCCCGCCCGGACCGCGCCAGGCCCCGCCTTGCGCGCCCCGGCGCCCCCCGCGCCGTCCCTTTCCAGCGACCGCGGCGGCGCGAGCCCCGCCCGGCGCGACCGACAGGCTCGACCAGAGAGAACGGAACGAGACGACATGAAATTCTTCGTGGACACCGCGGATATCGACGCGATCCGTGAGCTCGCCGAGACGGGCATGGTGGACGGGGTCACGACCAACCCGTCGCTGATCCTCAAGTCCGGCCGCGACATCATCGAGGTGACGAAAGAGATCTGCGATCTCGTCGACGGCCCGGTCAGCGCCGAGGTCGCGGCGACCGAGTACGACGCGATGGTGGCCGAGGGCCTCAAGCTCGCCGACATCGCCGACAATGTCTGCATCAAGGTGCCGCTGACCTTCGACGGGCTGCGCGCCTGCCGGACGTTCCGCGACAAGGGCTTCATGGTCAACGTCACCCTGTGCTTCAGCGCCAACCAGGCGCTGCTGGCCGCCAAGGCGGGCGCGACCTTCATCTCGCCCTTCATCGGCCGCCTCGACGACATGCATATCGACGGCATGGACCTGATCGCCGAGATCCGCCAGATCTACGACAACTACCACTTCGACACCGAGATCCTGGCCGCCTCGATCCGCACCGCCAACCACATCCGCGAAGCCGCGCTGATCGGCGCCGACGTGTGCACCGCGCCGCCGGCGGTCCTCAAGGGCCTCGCCAACCACCCGCTGACGGACAAGGGGCTCGAGCAGTTCCTGGCCGACTGGGCCAAGACCGGTCAGAAGATCGTCTGACGCCCCCGGGCGCGCCGTGGAGCGCCCAGACCGCCCCCCAGCGCACGGGGGGGGACGGGAGCCCCGGGGGGGGAGGGGCAGGGGAACAACGAAAAAAAAAACAGAGAAAACCAAA
>NZ_JBOCEF010000035.1:0-7745 GCF_050586345.1 Rhodovulum sp. DZ06 | reverse complement strand
GACGGGGGAAAAAAAAAAGGCAAAAATCTTCCCCCCCCCCCCCCCCCCCCCCCGCCCCCCCCCGCACCCCCCCCCGGCGCACGGGGGGCGACGCGATCCCGGCGGGGCCCGGCGCAGGGCCCCGCCGGACAAGGACCGGCGAAGACCGGACCCTTACGGGAGGACAGGCCATGACCGCGACCGACCTTGACGCACCGACCCCCGAAGCGGCCGCCGCCGCGCCCGCCGACGGCGCCGCCCTGCGCGCGCAGATCCGCGAGATGATCCGCAGCGACCCGTCGCTGGTGCTGGACGATCCCGCGGCGATGACGGCGCTGATCGAGGCCGGGCAGGACGGCGCCGCCCGCCAGGTCACCGACCTGCGCGGGGCCATGGTCGCAAGGCTGGAACGCCGCCTGTCCGAGCTCGAGGAAACCCACCGCTCGGTCGTCGCCGCCGCCTACCAGAACGTCTCGGGGACCGACCAGGTGCACCGCGCCGCGCTGTCGGTGCTCGAACCCACCCGCTTCTCCGACCTTCTCAAGGCGCTGGAGGACGAGCTTCCCGTCATCCTCGCCGTCGACCAGGTGCGGCTGTGCCTGGAAGGCGACGGCGCGCCGGGGGGCGAGGGCGCGCTGATGGGCGTCGCGCCGGGGGCGGTGGACCGCTACCTCGCGCTCGGCCGCCCCGGCGCCGCGCCGCTTTCGGCCCTGCGCGCCGTCGACCGCGGCGTGGCGCAGGAGGTGTTCGGCCCCGGCGCCGCGGGGATCGGCTCGGAAGCCGTTGTCCGGCTTGAATTCGGCGAGGGCGCCCGCCCCGGGATGCTGGTCTTCGGGGCCGAGGACCCGGCCCGGTTCTCGCCCGACCAGGGCTCGGACCTGGTGCTGTTCCTCGGGGGCGTGGTGCAGCGGGCGATCCGCCGCTGGGTGACGTCCTGAGCCGCCGCGGCGCAGACGCCGCGCGCCGCGCGCAGGTCGAGGGCTCCGCCGGGGCGCTGGACCTGCTGGCGCGCTATCTTGACCACATGCGCGGGGCGAAGGACGCCGCCCCGGCCACCATCGCCGCCTATCGCGCCGACATCGCCGCCTGGCTGGGCTTCCTGGGCCTCCATCGCGGCGGCCCGGTGGGGCGCGAGGGGCTGGGCGAGGTGACGGCGGCCGAGACCCGCGCCTTCCTCGCGCGCGAGAAGGCCGCGGGGCTGTCCGCCCGCTCGCTGCGCCGCCGCCTTTCGGCCGTGCGCGGCTTCCATCGCTGGCTGGCGGATGCCGAGGGGATCGATTCCCAGGCCGTGCTGGCGCAGCGCGCGCCCAAGGCCCCCGCCCGCCTGCCGCGCCCGCTGACCGAGGAGGCCGCGCGGGCGGTGATCCTCGATGCCGAGACCGCCGACGCGCCCGACTGGATCGCGGCGCGGGACGCGGCGGCGCTGACCCTCCTCTGGGCCTGCGGGCTGCGGATCTCCGAGGCGCTGTCGCTGCGCTGGGGCGACGCGCCGCTGCCCGACGTGCTGCGCATCCGCGGCAAGGGCGGGAAGGAGCGGATCGTGCCGGTCCTGCCCGCCGCGCGCGAGGCGGTCGAGGGCTATCGCGCCCTCTGCCCCTGGGCGCCCGTGGCGGGGGACGCGCTGTTCCGCGGGGCCAAGGGCGGGGACCTCGACGCCGGGATCCTGCGCAAGGCGATGCGCTCGGCGCGGGCGCGGCTCGGCCTTCCGGCCACCGCCACGCCGCACGCGCTGCGCCACAGCTTCGCCACGCATCTGCTCAATGCTGGCGGGGACCTGCGGGCGATCCAGACGCTGCTGGGCCATGCGTCGCTGTCCACGACCCAGATCTATACCGGCGTGGACGAGGCGCGCCTGATGGAGGTCTACGAGGCGGCCCACCCCGGCGCCCGCGCAGGCGGGTCGCCCGGCGCCCGCGCTGGCGGGGCGCCCGGCGCCCGCGACGGGGGAGGCGAGCGATGAACCGCGGCGAAGACATCAGGGGGCTGGTGCACGAGATGTTCGAGGGCATCCGCATCGGCGACCCGCGCCTGTTCCTCGAGCGCCTGCACGAGGACGTGGTGCTGACCATTCCCGGCAGCAGCAGCTGGTGCGGCGTGTTCGAGGGGCGCGAGGCCTTCATCAACGCCTATCTCGGCCGCCTGCGGCGCAGCGCGACCTCGGGCGTCGGGCGGCTGGAACCCGCGCGCATCCTCGTGGACGGCGACTGGGCGGTGATCGAAAGCGTCAACGCCCTGACGCTCGAGGACGGTCGCGTGAACCTCAACCACTACTGCATGCTGTTCCGCTTCGACGAGGGCATGATCGTCGAGATGCGCCAGTATTTCGACACCGCCGGGCGCGAGGCGGTGGTGGGCCCGTTCGACGGTTGATCCCCCCCGGTCGCCGCGCGCCTCAGCCCTTCGCGGCGACGTGCGAGGAGGTCAGCTCGAACAGCAGCTTGCCCGCGTCGCTGCGCAGCTCGGTCCGCACGGTGGAGATGCGGCGGCCCCGCTTGACCCAGCGCGCCGTGGCGTGGATCTCCCCGCCCGTGACATTGCCCAGGAGCTGGACGTTGAGCGAGGTGGCGACGGGGAAGTCGGCCATCCCCTCGGAGGCCGTCGCCCCCTGCAGCACGAAATGCGTCGCCACCACGTCGGCGAACCAGGTCAGCGCCCCCGCGTGGACGGTGCCGAACGGGTTGAGCATCCCCGGGGCGACGGCCATGCGGCCCGTGGCCTCCTGCTCGGTCACCGCGTCGAGGGTGAAGGCGATGTCGCCGGTATAGTCGATCATGTCGGATCCTCCCGCCGCATAGAGTTCCACAAAGGAACCCTCTGCGGCAAGGGCGATCAGCCCCCGGGGATGACGGCGTCGAACTCCATCTCCACCAGCCATTCGGGGTTCACGAAGCCGCTGACGGCCATGATCGTCTCGACCGGGCGGGTGTCGCCGAAGGCCTCGCGGCGGATGTCGGCGGCTGTCTCCCAGTACTTGATGTCGACCAGCAGCGTGCGGGTGCGGGTGACGTGCGAGAGGTCGGCGCCGGCTTCCTTCAGCGCGGCGGCGGCGACCTCGATGCAGCGGCGGGTCTGGGCGGCGACGTCGCCGACGCCGACGGTCGAGCCGTCCTGCGCCACCGCCGCGCAGCCGCCGACGGTGATGACGGGGCCGACGCGGACGGCGCGGGCGAAGCCGACGCGCTGTTCCATCGGGGTGTTGAAGCGGACGTCCGAACGGGTCCAGGCCATGGGACTCTCCATGTTGCGGCGGGGAAGTATCAGTCTGCGCCCGGGGCGGCGGCCCGGGCGGCCGCCTGCGCGTCGCGGCACAGCCGGTAGACCTTGCGCGCGTCCGGGATGCGGCGGAAGCCGACGGGGGTGACGCTCTGGCCCGCGCGGGTGCGGACATGGTTCGGACGTCGGCGGCGGGGACGGGCGCCGGAGACCTCCTTCGCGAACCACACCGTGCCGGGATCGCCGTCCTCGAGCTCCAGCTCCATCTCCTCCACCGGCCAGGGCTTGATCTTGCGGCGCCCGAACAGGTCGGTCGCGATCCAGCCGTTGCGGGTGGTGAGGGTGTAATGCGTGCCGCGCCGCACCCGCGCGTCCCAGATCAGCCGCCCGAAGGCCATGAACAGCCCGACCGCGAGGAAGGGCAGGCCGAACAGGGGGAAGATCCAGCCGACGATCCCGGTCCCGGAGCCCATCGCGAAGGCGAGCGTGATCCAGACCGCCGCGAAGCCGCCGAAGAACACCCCGAAGGCGGAGAGGGGCGACAGGACGCCCGACCACTCCACCACGTCGTCGGGGGCGCCCTGCCACAGGATGCGCTCGCCGGGGGAGAGGAGGTCTTCCCACCCGGCGGGGATGGCGGCGTCGGTCTGGGTCATGGCGGGGGCCTTGATGAAAGCGGTGATCGGAACCCTGCCGCGGCGCGCGGGGCCGGGCAAGCGCACAGGCCGCCGCGGGGCGGGACCGCGGGGGCACGAGAAAGGCGCGGCCCCCCTGGGGACCGCGCCGGGCGCATCGCTGCGCGCAGGGACCTCTGCGTCGGGGCGCGTGGCGGACTGGCCGCGCGCCCCGCGGGCCGGGGGGCGCGTCAGGCGTGGATCGCGCCGTCGCCGCAGGCCAGGGCGGCCTCGCGCACGGCCTCGGAGAAGGTCGGGTGCGCGTGGCAGGTCAGGGCGATGTCCTCGGCCGCGGCGCCGAAGGACATGGCGACGCAGATCTCGTGGATCAGCTCGCCCGCCGCCGGGCCGATCAGGTGGGCGCCGAGGATGCGGTCCGTCTCCTTGTCGGCCAGCAGCTTCACGAAGCCCTCGGCCGCCAGGTTCGCCTTGGCGCGGCCATTGGCCATGAACTGGAATTTTCCAACTTTATACGCCACGCCCTCTTCCTTGAGCTGCTCTTCCGTCTTGCCCACGGAAGCCACCTCGGGGGCGGTGTAGATCACGCCGGGGATCACGCCGTAATCCACGTGGCCATGCTTGCCCGCGATGATGTCGGCCACCGCGAAACCCTCGTCCTCGGCCTTGTGGGCCAGCATCGGGCCGGCGATCACGTCGCCGATGGCGTAGCAGCCGTCGAGCTTCGTCTTGAAGTGGTCGTCCACCACGATGCGGCCGCGGTTGTCGAGCTCGATGCCCATCTCCTCCGCGCCCAGGCCGGCGGTGTAGGGCTTGCGGCCGGTGGCGACGAGGACCACGTCGGCCTCCATCTCGTGCTCGCTGTCATCCTTGCGCAGCTTGTACTTGACGGTGAGGCTGTCGCCCTTCTCCACGCTCTGCACCGCGGCGCCGAGGGTGAATTTCAGGCCCTGCTTGGTCAGCAGCTTCTGGAAGTTGCGGCAGACCTCGAGGTCCATGCCCGGGGTGATCTGGTCGAGATACTCGATCACCTCGACCTCGGCGCCGAGGCGCTTGTAGACCGAGCCGAGCTCGAGCCCGATCACGCCCGCGCCGATCACCACCATCTTCTTGGGGATCTCTTTGAGCTCCAGCGCGCCGGTCGAGGACACGATCCGCTCCTCGTCGAGCTCCACGAAGGGCGGCACGGCGACGTCGGAGCCGGTGGCGATCACGATCGACTTGGCCTTGTGCACGGCGTCCCCGACGGTCACTTCGCCCTTCGCGGTGATCTTGCCATAGCCCTTGATGTAATCGACCTTGTTCTTCTTGAACAGGAACTCGATCCCGCCGGTGTTGGCCTGGATGACCGAGGTCTTGTGGCCCATCATCTTCTCAAGGTCGACGGACACCTCGCCGACATTGATCCCGAGCGTCCCGAAATTCTCATGCGCTTCGTGCACCAGTTCCGAGGCGTGCAGCAGCGCCTTCGACGGGATGCAGCCGACATTCAGGCAGGTGCCGCCAAGGGCGCCGCGGCCTTCGACGCAGGCGGTCTTGAGGCCGAGCTGGGCGCAGCGGATGGCGCAGACATAGCCGCCCGGGCCGCCGCCGATGACGATGACGTCGTATTCGGACATGGGTGTTTCCTTACCTGATCTTCAGAACGCGGCGGCGCCGGCCATGCCGAGGGTGGCGAAGAAGCCGACCCCCCAGGCGATGGAGCGCCAGGGCGTCGCCCCGAGCGCGTAGAGGGGGAGATAGACGACCCGCACGCCGAGATAGATCCAGGCGCAGGTCGCGGTGAACGGAGAGGATGCCTCGAGCAGGGTCACCGCCAGGGCCGCGGCGGTGTAGAGGATCATCCCCTCGAACTGGTTGTTCAGGGCGCGCTGGGCCCGGCCCGCAAGGCCGGTCAGCTGCCGCGGCTCGTCCCGCGGACCCATCGCGTATTTCGGCCCCACCTGCATGTTGGCGGTGACCGAGTAGAAGAAGAAATAGCCCGCGCTGACGAGGACCAGCAGGGCGAGAACGGTGATTTCGGTCATGCGCGCGCCCCCCCGGCGGCTTCGTTCAGGACGATCTGCGCCAGCTCGCGCCCCCGCCGGGCGGCGGCCTCGGAGCGGGCGCGGCAGGGGAACGGGGTCCCGGCCGTGGCGGCGTCGGCGCGCGCCGCCTCCAGCCGCTGCGCCAGCGCGGCGGAATTCATCAGCGCGAGGTTGATCGGCAGGCTCCAGGTCGCCTGGTCCTCGGTGGACGCCTTGCGCAGCGCGATCATCGTCTCCACCGCGCGGCGGGCGCGCTCATTGGCCAGGAGCCGGGCGCCGAGGATCAGCATCGCGCCGGGAATGATCAGCGCGACGAGGGCGATCGCCGCCCCGCCATCCGTATCCTGGAGCCCCAGCCCCAGCAGCAGCGCGCCGCCGAGCACGGCCAGCACGCCCTTCCAGTGCAGCGGCTGCGACAGCATCAGCGCGTCGAAACAGCGATACATCCCTATCAGGGCGAAGAGGCGGACGAAAAGCTCCACCTCCGCCCCGCCGAGCAGCGCGCTCACCTCGGCGTTGCGCGCGCCCAACGACAGGAGCGCGGCCAGCATCCCGACGACCAGCCGCCCGCGGATCGAGGCGACGGCGCGCCCGTGCTGCTCCAGCTCGGCCCGCAGGACCTCCAGCGCCACCTGGTCCTGGGGCGTGAACGGGTGCGGCCAGGGCCGGAACATGAACCTGCCGACGGCCGAGCGTTTCTCGTGGGCGGCGATGCTCATGCCGGGTCCTCCGACAGCGCGAGGCGCAGGCCCATGGCGGCGAAGGCGGCGGCGGAGGCGCGGGAGATCCACGCCATCGCCCGCTCCGAGCGCAGCGTGCGCGCGGCGAGCCCGGCGGCGAGCAGGCCGTAGAGGACGAAGACCGCGAAGGTCAGCCCCATGAAGATCGCCGACATGGCGGCCATCTGCGGCGCATAGGCCGCGGCGGGGTCGATGAACTGCGGCAGGAACGCCAGGAAGAACACCGAGAGCTTGGGGTTGAGCACGTTGATCAGCGCGCCGGTGCGCGCGATGCGGGCGAAGGAGCGGGCGCCGTCCTCGGGGCGCACCCGCAGCGGGCCGCCGCCGCGCAGCGTCTTCCACGCGAGGTGCAGAAGGTACGCCGCCCCGGCGTATTTCAGCACGGTGTAGCCGATGGCCCCGGCATGGAGCACCGCCGACAGGCCGACGGCGGCGGCGAGCACCGCGGGCACGATCCCCAGCGTGCAGCCCAACGCGGCGGCGACCGAGGCCGCCCCCCCGCGCGCGATGGCGACGCCGAGCGTGTAGACCACGCCGGTTCCGGGCATCAGCACCACGATCAGCGCGGCGAGGAGGAATTCGGAAGAGATCATCCGCGGGTCTCCGGGATCGCCGCGCCGGGCGGGCGCGTGGCGGGGTCGGGGTAATGGTCGAAGCGTTGCTCGCGCCGCTCCCTGAACGTGGGCGCATCGCGCGCGGGGGCGGGCACGCGCTTCAGCAGCGGGGCGCCGCCTTGCCCGAGCGGCGCGCGCCAGGTCAGCGCCATCGCCGGGTCGATCTCCTCCCCGGCGGGAACCGTCCCGTAGCATTCGCAGACCGGTTCGCCGTCATCCTTGCGCTCCATCTGCACCCGCAGGCGGGTCGGTCGGCGCAGGTCCCAGCGGGGGCGGCAGTTGAGCATCCCGGTCGGGACCGGGTCGTCGGCCTTCAGCGCGTTCAGCGCGGCGCAGCGGTCGCAGAGGCGCTGCATCACCGCCGGGTCCTCCTCCTCCGCCCATGCCGGACCAACCGCGCCGAGCGCGGCCAGGACGGCGACGGTGGGGGTGATGCTGCGCATGGGACCGGGTCCGGCAGGGAAGGGGGGACGCGGGGGGGGGGGGGGGGGGGGGGGGGGGGGGGGGGGGGGGGGGGGGGGGGGGGGGGGGGGGGGGGGG